>JASFRY010000072.1:0-11941 GCA_050114675.1 Gemmatimonadota bacterium
GTCGTCTTTGAGCTTGGCGTTGAAGGCGCGCATGATCTCGGTGCCATCATCGTCGTCGTCGGGATCCGCGACCCGGCCGCTCCACAAGGTGTTGTCGACCATGGCGATCCCGCCGGGGCGCAGGAGCCGGAGAGCCCGCTCGTAATAGTCCTCGTAGGGCTCCTTGTCGGCGTCGATGAAGGCGAAGTCGAATCGCTCGGCCTCGCCGTCTTCCAGCATGGCGTCCAGGGTCTCCAGGGCCGGGCCGAGCCGGAGATCGATCTTGTGGGCGATGCCGGCCTCGGCCCAGTAGCGGCGCGCCACGTCGGTCCACTCCTCGCTCACGTCACAGGCGACCACCGTGCCGTCGTCGGGGAGGGCCAGGGCGACCACCAGGGCGCTGTACCCGGTGAAGGTGCCGATCTCCAGCGTCCGGCGGGCGCCCAGCGTCTCCACCACGAACGCCATGAACTGTCCCTGCTCGGGAGCGATCTGCATGCTGCTGTTCGCCATGGACGCCGTCTCGTCCCGGAGCCGGCGCAGGACGGGGTGCTCGCGGAGCGATGCCTCCAGGAGGTATTCGTGGAGGGGGTCCGAGAGGTTGATCGATCGACGGGTCATGGCATCGGGGATGTAGCGCAGGGTGGGTCGGGCGTCCAGCTTTGGACCATCGTCCTTCCGACACGGGAGCTTCTGTCGTGTACCGCATACGCCCTCATCGGGTCCTCGCCGCCTCGCTGATCCCCCTTGCCGCCTCGCTGATCCCCCTTGCCGGTCTCGCTCCGGACGTGGCCGCGCAGGCGACAAGTGCCCCGTCCGACACGGTGATCACGCCCGAGCTTTCGCTGAGACTCCGCCGGGTCGGGGATCTCCGGTTCTCGCCCGACGGCCGGCGCCTGGCCTTCGTCGTCACCGAGCCCCCCGAGGGTACGAGCCGTCAAAGCCACGTATGGATGCTCGACGTCGACCGCGCCGAGGCCTACCCCTTCACCCACTCGGAGAAGTCCGAGTCCTCTCCGCGGTGGTCACCCGACGGAGACCTGCTGGCGTTCACCTCGGGCCGGGACGGGACGAACCGGCTCTACGTCATGCGGACCGACGCCGGGGAGGCGCGGCCGCTCACCCTGGGATCGTGGTCCGTGGGCTCCTTCGCCTGGTCTCCCGACGGGTCCCGCCTCGCCTTCCTGGCCCGCGACACGGCCACCGCCGAGGAGAAGACGCAGCGGGAGGCCAAGGACGACGCCCGGGTCGTGGACAAGGACGACAAGCATACGAGGCTCTGGGTGCTGGACCTGGCGTCCGGAGAGGTTCGGCCCGTCACCGATCCGGCGTGGGACCTGGGCTCGTTCCAGTGGCTCCCGTCGGGAAGGGAGGTGGTGGCCTCAGCCACGGACCAGCCGGCGTCGGACCGGATCACCGAACGCATCGTTTCGGTCTCCCTGGCCGACGGTGCCATCCGGGAGCTGTACGCGCCGCGCGGATTCTTCGGCGGGCTGGAGGTGTCCCCGGACGGCGCCACCCTCTACTGGGTCGGATGTCGGGTGGACGGGCCGTCGCCCCAGGACCTGAAGGCCATGCCCGTGGGAGGCGGAGCTGTGCGGAACCTCACGGCCGAATCCCTGGACCGGCCCGTGGACGAGATCCAGTGGACGCCCGACGGATCCCTGATCGCGCGGGTCCAGTTCGGCTTCCAGAACCGACTGGTGGGATTGGGGCTCGACGGCGCGCGAAGATCGACGCCTTCACCCGATCACCCGTCCAACATCGGCGGCTTCGCCGTGGCCTCCACCGGTCGGGTGGCGTTCGTCGGCCAGTCCAGCACCGAAGCACCGGAGCTGTACCTCATGGATGCCGACGGCCGGAGCAGGCAGGTGACGCATCTCAATGACGCCCTGGCGGCGGTGTCCTTCGCCCCCATGGAACGCTTCCGGTACCGGAGCTTCGACGGCCTCGAGATCGAAGGTGGGCTCCTGACGCCGCGGGGCTACGACGGCACGACGCCGCTCGCTCTGGTGACGCTGGTCCACGGAGGTCCCACCGGGGCCTGGCGCGACGCCGTGGAGAGCTGGGGACAGCTCCTGGTGGCCAGGGGCTTCGCCGTCTTCTATCCCAACCCGCGGGGTTCCACGGGGTACGGCCAGGCGTTCATGGAGGCCAACCGCGCCGACTGGGGCGGGGCCGACTTCAAGGACATCATGGTGGGCATCGACACGTTGATCGCCCGCGGCGTGGCCGATCCCGACCGCCTGGGCATCGGCGGGTGGTCGTACGGGGGCTACATGGCCGAGTGGGCCATCACCCAGACCAACCGTTTCAAGGCGGCGGTGACCGGGGCCGGCATGGCGAACCTCATCTCCGAGTTCGGAACCGAGGGGGGATCGGCCTACGACGAGTGGTTCTTCGGCGTTCCCTGGGAGAACCCCGACGAGTTCCTCGAAAGCTCCCCCTTCATGTACCTGAAGAACGCCGAAACCCCCACGCTCATCCTCCAGGGCGAGGAGGATCTCACGGACCCGCTGGGCCAGAGCCAGGAGCTCTACCGTGGGCTCAAGCGGTACGGTGTGGAGACCGACTTCGTGGTCTATCCGAGGGAGGGGCACGGACTGCGGGAGGAGCAGCACCTGTTGGACCGGCTGCGGCGGGTCGTGGACTGGTTCGAGCGGCACGTGAAGTAGGGGCGCCGCGCCCCCGGACTTCCTCAACCGTCCGGAGGTGGCTGACGCCGATACGTGAAGAGCGCCTCGGAGACCTCCTCGTCCGAGCGCTCGAGCGCCACCCAGACGTGCATCTCGTCGCCTGCGCCCACCCGGCTCAGGGTCAGGCCGTCGAACCAGAGGGTGTCCGGCGCCACCCGGAGGAGGGGGAACGTCACGGTGGCTGCCCGCTCCTCCCAGCCCACCAGGGCCGGGTCGAAGTGCTTCAGGCGCATGACGAGGGAGCCTGCTTCCTCGACCAGCGTGACCATCTCGTAGAAGCGCACCCCGTCGGCGTCCACCAGGCGGAACACGCCGGCCATGGCGCCCCCCGCGGGCGGCAGCCACGTCTCCTCAGCCACCCCACCCAGCCCTTCTCCCTTCCAGTGTCCGGCGAGCCAGGCCACGGAAGAGAGGGTCGCGGGAGGCGGATTCGGGCTCCTGTCGGCGCGGAGCGTGTGCTCGGTGAGCGGCTCCTGGGCGGGAGCGGCGTGGGGGAGCAGGATGCACGCCATGACCATCGCCAGGCTCCAAGGCCCGGCGCCGGGGCCGGTGCGCTCGATGCCGGCTCGGTGCGACGTGGACCGCCCGCTGTCCCGGTGTCTCACGGCGCCCCCCCGAGGATGCCCTCCAGTCGGTGGAAGCACTCCCGCCACCCGCCATCGTGTCCGTCCGCGAATCCCTGGTCGGGGAAGCCCGAGTGGACGAGGCGGAGCTCCGTTCCCTCCGAGGTCTCCACCAGGTCGATCTCCACCAGCGTCTCGGGCATGGGCAGGGTCTCCCACCGGTACGTGTAGACGAGGCGGTGGGGCGGGTCGATCTCCCGGAAGACACCCAGCAGGACCTGGAGCGAGCCGTCGGGGAAGCGCATCTCCCGACGGTAGGCGCCGCCTACCCGGAAGTCCTGCTCGACCTTCTCGTTGCGATGCTCGTCCGGAGCCGCCCACGCCTTCAGGAGGGTGGGGTCGCGGAACGCGTCGAAGACCCGCTCCGGGGGAGCGGCGAAGGTCCGCCGGATCTCGAGGACGTGACGCTGGGACATGGATCCTCCTCGGTGGCTGGGTGATGTCTCCGCCTTTGGCCTCGTGCCGGGGCCGTCCATCGACGCTACACCTCCTTCGGGTCGCGCTCATCGGCGCGCAGATAGCGCTCCACCTGGCTCAGCTCGGCGAGCCAGAACTCCCGGAACCGGGTGATCCACGCCTGCGCGGCCCGGAGGCCATCGGTACGGAGGCTGCACAGCCGGATACGACCCGAGCGGCGGATCGCCACCAGGCCCGCGCGCTCCAGCACGTGGATGTGCTTGGACACGGCGGGCAGGGTCATGTCGAAGGGCTCGGCCAGGTCGCTGATGGCATGCTCGCCGGTGCGGAGCCGCTCCAGGATGTGTCGTCGGGTGGGGTCGGCCACGGCGGAGAACACGGAATCGATGTCGGGGCGATACTTAACCATATGGTTTACTGTTGTCCCGACACGGGTCCATGTCAAGGATGACGAGCCGTTGGCGGGTCCGGGGGAGCGCCGGCCTTCACCCGGGTGACGACGGACCCGTCGAGGCGCCACGACAGTAGAACATGTGCGACCCTACCCCCCCCCATGGGCCTTTCATGAGACTTCCTGCCCCCCTGCACATCCGTTCCGTGGCCTTCATCGCGCCTGCCGCCTTCATCGCCGTCGTGGGAGCGACGGTGCCGGGCCCGCCTACGGTGGGGCGGACCCCCGACGGAACGTCGAGGGTGGACAGCATCCCGGTGACCCCGCTGCCGCCGAGGGAAGGGATGTATCATCCCTTCCGGCCCGGTGAGCGACTGACCTACGAAGCCCACGTCGGGCTCTTCGGGGACGTGGGCGAAGGTGTGCTGGAGATCCTCGCCGACTCCATACGTGGAACGCCGGTCTACAACCTCCGGTTGGGGCTCCGTGCGTCGGCGTTGTTCGGCGCCATCACCGTGGACGACCTCTTCCAGTCGTGGCTCGACCCGCGCACCATGCGCGCGCTCCGTTTCGAGAAGAGGCAGGACGAGCCCAAGACGCACGACGACCAGGCATTCGACTTCGATATCGAGAACATGACCTGGCGGCGAGTCGGCGAAGGCACCGACGGATCCGTGGAGACGGGCCCTCTTCCCACGGATCACCCGCTGGACGAGATCTCGTTCATCTACTACGTGCGGGCGCTCCCGCTGGACGTGGGTGACCACTACGTCCTGAACGACTACTTCAAGGAGAGCGGCAACCCCCTGGTGCTGGACGTGGTCCGACGCGAGCGCGTCAAGGTGCCCGCAGGCACGTTCCAGACCATCGTGGTCCGTCCCACCATCCGGACCAAGGGGCTCTTCGGGCAGGGAGGGGAGGCCGAGCTCTACTTCACCGACGACGCGCTCCACGTCCTGGTCATGCTCAAGTCACGCCTCCCGGTGCTCAGAACCCTCGAGTTCCGCCTGAAGTCCTTCAAGATGGGCTACTGAGCGCGGGCCCATACGCGGGGTCCGTGACGAATCGGAAGGTTGTCTCCATCTTGGACAAGGGCTCAGCTCGCTCCGAGCCCCGATCCTCCTCGGGAGGGCTCCATGCGCTTCGGCACGCTTTGGCTGGGCACGGTCATGACGCTCCTGCTCCCGGGGTGCAGCGACATCGTCGGAAGCGACGAGCCGTGGTGCCCGTCCGGGGACCCGGCGCCCTTCGCGTGCGCCCGCCTCTTGGCGCTGGTGGAAGGTCCTGCCGAGCCCTGGCCGTCCCTCCGGAAGGTCGTGCTACGCGCCTACCCTGCGCGGGACCTCGACGAGCCGACGTTCGTGACCGAGGCGGACACGGGAGCGGTCCCCATCCTCCTGGTGGACCACCTGATCCCCATCGAGACGTTGGGGGATACGGTATCCATGTGGTTCAAGGCCGAGATTCTGGAGATTCCGGATCCGCTGGTCACGGGTGAGCCGCTGCCCGTCTTCGCCGTCGACAGCACCGTCCTCCGCGTGGACTTCACGGTACGGAAGGTGGACACGGTCCGGTTGAGGATGCGGAGGCCCTGAGCGTCGCCGTCGGGAAGGTGACGGGCCGTCCGCGCGTATTGGAGGGAAACGAGACCCACGTTTCCCCTTTGAGCCATGGCATCATCCGAGAGCAACGAGCTCGAGCAGCTCACCGGCGGCTCCACCGTGTACTTCGGCCGCATCACTCCGCTGTTCATGACGGTGCTGGGCGGCGCCGTCACCGCGGCGGCCTGGCTCGACCTCCTGGGCGACGAGCCCCTGCCGACCATGGCCAAGGGGTTGATCCTGGCCGTCTGGCTGGTCATGTGCGGCGTGGCCTTCGGCTATCTCTGGCGCTTTCCCCGGGTGTGGCGCGACGGCGACGACCTCCTCATCGGGGATCCGCAGCGTGGGCTCCGCATCCCGCTGAGCGAGGTCAAGGAGGTCCGGGAGAGCCGGTTCCGGCAGATGAAGATCGTCACGCTGGAGCTGAATCGCTCCACCCCGCTCGGACGGAAGATCCACTTCGTTCCGCGGGGCGCGGGGGCCTTCTTCTTCCCGCTGTCGTGGAGCCCCGTGGCGGCCGAGCTCCGGGACGAGGTGCGGGCTCGAAGGCGCCTGGAAGGGCGCTGAGGCGCGACCCTATCCGGTCCTCTCGACCAGTCGCCGGGCCGCTTCTACCGCGCCGGCGACGATCTCCTCCTCGTCGGCTACCTCGACCCGGCCAGCGTGCATGAGCACGCGACCGGCGCAGATGGTGGTGTGCACCGCCCGCCCATTGCCGGCGTACACCAGGGCCGACACCGGATCGTGGACCGGCTGGGTCGAAGGATGCGACAGGTCGACCAGGATGATGTCCGCTGCGGCCCCGGCCTCGAGGCGCCCGCTGTCCAGCCGGAAAGGCTCGGCCGGGGCCCGCGTGGCCAGCGCCAGGGCGTCGTGGGCCGAGAGCGCCGTGGGATCGACGGCCCGGTGTTTCTGGACCAGGGCCAGCATCTTCATCTCCTCGATCATGTCGAGGTTGTTGTTGGAGCCCGCTCCGTCGGTTCCCAGGGCCACGCGCAGCCCGGCAGCGTGGGCCGCCTTGTGGTCGAAGATCCCTCCGGTCGCCAGCTTCATGTTGGCCGTGGGGTTGGTCACCACCGTGACCCCATGCTCGGCCAGGAGCGCCATCTCCTCCGGATCCAGGTAGACGCCGTGGGCGATCACCAGGTTCGGGCCGAGGAGCCCGAGTCGCTCCAGGTAGTGGGCGGGCCGGACGCCATGGGCCTCCACGCACTGATCCACCTCCTCCCGGGTCTCGGAGAGGTGGATGTGCACCATGAGCTCATGGTCGGCGGCGAGTCGCGCCATCCACGTCAGGCTCTCCTCGGCGACGGTGTAGATGGCGTGGGGCGCCAGGGCGATCCGGATGCGCGGGTCGAGGGCGTCGCGCTCGGCCACCTGCTGCAGAACCGCCTCGCGCTGCATCCCCGCTTCGACTCCGGTGGGATCGCCGTGGTCGATGAAGACGGCGCCCACGTGGGCCCGCAGACCCAGCTCCGTCACGGCACGCACCACTCCGGGCTGGTGCCAGTACATGTCGTTGAACCAAGTGGTGCCCGAGCGGATCATCTCCACCAGCGCCAGGCGCGTGCCGTGGTACACGTCCTCCTCGGTGAGAAGGGCCTCGGCAGGCCAGATCCGGGTGCGCAGCCACTCCATGAGGGGCAGGTCGTCTCCGTAGCCCCGGAAGAGGGTCATGGCGGCGTGGGTGTGTCCGTTGTGCAGACCCGGGAAGGCGTGCAGCCCCCGCGCGTCGATGACGCGTCCCGGGTAGGCTGGAGGGGCGGGATGCCCTCCCGGCTCGCGGATCCAGGCGATCCGGCCTCCCTCGATCCCCAGGTCGTGCGCGACTCCGTCCACCATGGCTCCGAGGATGACCATGTCCACGATTCGCCTCCGCTCTTGTGCTTTCCCCGCACGGCTTTCCATCGTTCGCAGGCCAGGCCGCGGCTCCGCCCGTCGCCGCGACGATCATCCGCCCACGGACGAACAGCGTGAAGGTAAACGGCATTCCGCGTCGCAGCATCCATCCCGATCCGGACGGATGGTCGGTCTGGATCGTGGACCAGACCCTTCTTCCCCACAGCTTCCGGGAGGTCCACCTGACCGATGTGGAGGGCGCGGTGCGGGCCATCGCCGACATGCAGGTCCGGGGGGCCCCCCTCATCGGTGCCACGGCGGCGTACGGGATGGCTCTGGCGCTGCGGCGCGATCCCTCGGACGGCGGGATCGACGCGGCGCGGGAACGCCTTCTGGCGACCCGTCCCACCGCCGTCAACCTGCGTTGGGCGGTGGACCGCGTGGCGGCTGCGGTGGCCACCCGGAGCGAGCGGGAGCGTGCGACCACGGCCTACCGCGTTGCGAACGACCTCGCGGAGGAGGACGTGGCCCGGAACCGGTCCATCGGAGAGCACGGACTCGAGCTCATCCAGGGCCTGGCGTCCCGTCATCCCGACCGTCCCGTGGAGATCCTCACCCACTGCAACGCGGGCTGGCTGGCGACGGTGGACTGGGGGACGGCTACGGCGCCCATCTACCTGGCGCACGAACGCGGGATCCCCGTGCACGTCTGGGTGGGCGAGACCCGGCCGCGGAACCAGGGTGCCGGGCTGACGGCGTGGGAGCTGGGAAGGCACGGCGTGCCCCACACCGTCGTGGTGGACAACGCCGGCGGGCACCTCATGCGCCAGGGGCGTGTGGATCTCTGCCTCGTAGGCACGGACCGCACCACCGCGTCGGGCGACGTGGCCAACAAGATCGGGACGTACCTCAAGGCCCTGGCGGCCCGGGACAACGGAGTGCCGTTCTACGTGGCGGCACCGTCTTCGTCCATCGATTGGACGTTGGACGACGGGGCGGACATCCCCATCGAGGAGCGCGCGTCGTTCGAGGTGGCTCGAGTCAGGGGGCTGAGCGACGACGGGGAGGTACGGACCGTCTCCGTGATCCCAGTGGGATCTCCCGTGGCGAACCCGGCGTTCGACGTCACACCGGCCCGCTTGGTGACGGCCCTCATCACCGAGCGGGGCATCGCCGAAGCCAGCCAGGAGGGACTCGCCCGGCTCTTCCCCGAGCACGCCAACCCTGCCGCGTCGGAGAAGGGAGGGCCGCGGTGAGCATGGACCGGCTGCGCGAGTCTGTGGTGCGTGTCGCTCGGGGGACGAGCGAACGGGGGCTCAACCGGGGAACGTCGGGGAACGTCAGCGCGCGTGTGCCGGGGGGCATGCTCGTGACCCCATCCGCGCTCCCTTATGCCGAGATGGAGCCCGAGGACCTGGTCGTGGTCGGACTGGACGGTGCGGTGCTCGAGGGATCGAGGAAGCCCACCACCGAGTCGCCCATGCACGCGGCCATCTACGGGGCGCGACCCGACGTGCACGCCGTGGTGCACACCCACGCCACCTTCTGCACCACGCTGGCGACGCTCCACCGGGACATTCCACCCCTCCACTACATGGTTGGCGCGGCCGGGGGAAGCACCATCCGGTGCGCTCCGTACGCCACCTTCGGGGGCCGCGAGCTGGCGGCACATGCGGTGGCCGCGCTCGAGGGAAGGACCGCGTGCCTCCTGGCCAACCACGGGATGATCGCCGTGGGTCCCTCCCCGGAGGCGGCGCTGGATCTGGCCCTCGAGGTCGAGGGTCTGGCCGAGCTGTACTGGCGGGCCCTCCAGGTGGGCGAGCCGGTGCTCCTGACCGGCGAGCAGATGGCCGAGGCGCTGGAGGGGTTCAAGGACTACCGCTGAGGCCGGGGCCGGCGTGCTCACCGGGAAGGCGTCCCGTCGTCGCTCGCATCCACGGCCTGCCTCCTCTTATCCTCAAGCAGGGGACGTCGTCCGTCACGGCGGGTCTGCTGCGAAGCTCGTCCACCCCTCCGGATCCGACGTGACATTGCATTTGGGAGGTACGGCCTTGACCGACAACCGACGCAGGAACCGACGCGAGATCCGGCAGCTCTCGAGCGAGTCCACATGGCTCCAGAAGGCGCTGTTCGCGCTGCAGAAGGCGGACGAAGCACGGGAGAAGGTCGCGGAATACCGGGGCGAGGACGCTCCCGCCTTCGTCTTGTCGGTGGGGCGCAAGAAGATCGAGGTGGAGGAGTTCGAGGAGGCCATCGAGGGCCGTATCCGGGAGCTTCTCGACGAGGTCCGGGAGCGGCGAAGAGGGATGCGCTAGCCGGTCATGGGCTGAGGGAGGGCAGCCTCCCGGGGGAGGCGGCGCAGCCTCGCGCCAACATTTCGCCACGTTCGCGCTACCTTGTTCATGGCGCTCCAAGCCGCCGCCTACCCTCGCCCGGCGATTCTTGGTTGTCCCTCCCTACAACTCAATCCAAGCCTCTAGCCGGAGAGTTTCATCATGCGCGCACGGCTGCTGATGCTCGGCATCGCCGCCTCCTTCCTCGCCGCAGGACCCGCATCCGCCCAGCAGCGTCCCGCCCCCGGAGGGCGAGGCAACGCTCCCGGTGGCGGCAGCTCCGACGGCGTGCCCGCCGTGGAGAAGGTCTCCACCACCCAGCACTCCATCACCATCGACGGCAAGCAGATCAACTACACCGCCAACGCCGGCACCATGGTGCTCCGTGACGACAACGGAAAGCCCAAGGCGACGGTCTTCTACATCGCCTACACCCGGGACGGGCAGGACCTGGGAAAGCGGCCGGTGACGTTCTTCTTCAACGGTGGACCCGGCTCCGCGTCCATCTGGCTGGACATGGGGATCATGAGCCCCAAGCACCCGGCCATGGGACCCGAGGGCTCGCAACCCGCGCCTCCCTACCCCCTGGTGGACAACCCGGACTCGCCCCTGGACGTGACGGACCTGGTTCAGGTGGACGCCATGATGACCGGGTACTCCCGTCCGGGCGAAGGCGTGAAGGCGACGGACTACACCGGCGCCCGCAACGACATCCGGATGTTCGGCGAGTTCATCCGGGACTACCTGGACAAGTACGATCGGTGGCAGTCGCCCAAGTACCTGTTCGGCGAGAGCTACGGCACCTTCCGGTCCGCAGGGCTGGCCTCGGAGCTCCAGGAGAACGAGGGCATCGAGCTCAACGGCATCATGCTACTGGGGACGGTGCTGGACCTCCAGTACATCGCCCCGTCACCTACCAACGACATCGGGTACTCCAACTTCCTGCCCACCTACACCGCCACCGCGTGGTACCACAAGAAGCTCTCGCCGGATCTGCAGAGCCAGACGCTGGAGCAGGTCGTGCAGCAGGCCCGCGACTACGCCTTCGGTGACTACATGACGGCCCTGGCCAAGGGGAATGCCCTCACGCAGGCCGAGCGCGCCGACGTGGCGAAGAAGCTGGCGAGCCTCACCGGCGTGTCGGAGCAGTTCGTCCTCAACACGAACCTGCGCATCGACCCGGGCACCTTCCGCACCGAGCTCCTCCGGGACCGGCGCGAGACGGTGGGACGCTACGACAGCCGCATGATCGGCATGAACGGCAACGCGGCGAGCCAGCGGCAGGACTACGACCCGTCGGACGTGGCGCCCTCCGGCGCCTTCATGGCGGCCTTCATGCAGTACCTGCGCGATGACCTCGAGTACACGTCGGACCTCCAGTACTACATGGGCGGCCACACGGGCGGCTGGGACTGGGGCCGTGGCGGCTATGCCGGCTACCCCAACGAGACCGAGTCGCTGCGCCTGGCCATGGCCAAGGACCCCTACCTCCACGTCATGGTGGGAGCGGGCTACTACGACATGGCCACGCCCTTCGCCAATGCCGAGTACAACTTCCGGCACCTGGGCTTCGATGAGACCTACAAGGACCGGGTCGAGTTCAAGTACTACGAGAGCGGCCACATGGCCTACCTGAACCAGGCCTCGGCGGCCAAGCTGAAGCAGGACATGGCCGACTTCATCGCAGCCACCAAGGCGGGAGGGAAGAAGTCGGGCTGAGGGCCTCGCGTCGAGACGGGGGCGGGCGGGTCGCAACGCCGGCCCGCCCCCGCCGGCCTTGTGCCGCAAGGGTTACCGACCCGGGTCCAGGTGCTCCACCTTCATGCCGAACGCGTCTTCCACCACCTGGAGGTAGACCTCCAACGGCGGAAGGCCCAGGTCTTCCCTCAACGAGTCGACCCGGGCGGTGTCCTCCAGCGGCTGGAGGTGCCACACCCCGTCGCCGTCGGCATTCAGCTGGGTCCCGTAGCGCTGGGGCAGACCCAGATGCACCTGGACGCGGTCGTAGAGCAGGGCATAGTCCTGGGGGTCCAGGACGCCCGCGCGGACGCCGGCTTCGACG
>JASFRY010000073.1:0-11938 GCA_050114675.1 Gemmatimonadota bacterium
CTCGTGATCCCCCTCACCGTGGCGCTGGGCGGCGACGCCGGCTTCGCCGGGGGAAGCCACTACACCGTGCTCCTGGGGGTCATCAGCTCGGTGCTGGCCGGCTCCATCTTCGGGGATCACTGCTCGCCCATCTCGGACACCACGGTGCTGTCGTCCACGGCGTCGGGCTGCGACCACGTGGACCACGTCCGGACGCAGCTGCCCTACGCCCTGATCGTGGCGGTGGTGGGGATGGCCGTGGGCGACATCCCCACGGCGTACGGGCTGCCCAACTGGGTCTCCCTCACGGTGGGCGTGGTCGCGCTCTTCCTCTTCCTCAGGCTCTTCGGAAAGGACGTGCGGACGCCCGCTTCCGACCCGGCCTGAGGGACCCTCGCCGGAGCGGGAGGGTCAACCTCCTCCCTTCCCCTTCCAGGGGCGGGAGAAGAAGACGATCCACGCGAACGCCGCCATGTCCGCGGCGAAGACCGCCGTGAGGACCCATGCGCCCGGAGGTCCGCCCCGGGCCGCCGTGGTCTGACCCAGTCCCAGCACGCACAGCATGGCCAGGAAGAAGTTCGCGAACGCCATGGGACGCCCGTAGATGCCCCCGTAGATCCCGCCCCGTCCCATCCAGTTCATGGTGCCCACCGCCAGGAGGCACGACCCGAAGAGCTGCACAGCCAGACCGCTGCCCGGGCCCGCGCCGAGTCCCAGCACCGGCGCCAGCTCCACCGGCGCGAAGAGGAGCGCCAGGCCCAGGCCGCCCAGGACGAGGCCGGAGGCCAGCATGATCCGTCCCGGCGTCATCGCCCGAACCTCTCCTCGCCGATCCTCGCCAGGTAGGGGACCCCGCCCGAGGAGGGAGCCTCGTGTGCCGCCCAGTCGTAGCTGAAGAGAACCACGCCGCCCACGCCCTCCTCGCGGGCGATGTCGATCTTCTCCACGGTCCCCTCCGGTGTGTTCAGGTAGGCCCCGATCCCCGCCCACACCCGACCCCGGCGCCCGGCGGCCCGCGCCGCGTCCCCCACCTGGGCACGGAAGACGTCGTCGTCGGGGGTGTAGGCCATGGGGATCGCCACGTCCAGGATTCCCGCGTCCAGCCACCCCCGCCAATCCTGGAAGCGGTTCTCGTAGGCGTCGGTGGCGTCGGGGAAGACCGCGGCGGACACGACCATCCTGGGACGGCGCGTCTTCACGCCGACATGGACCCGCTCGACCAGGTCGGTGATCTGCGCCCGGCGGAATTGGGACCAGGGTCCCGGCAGGGCGTCGGTGAAGGCGAGGGGATCATCCCGGTACCGGCCGTCGAGCTCCTCGAGCCGGGTGGGCGGCAGCCGCGGGGCCACCCAGGCCCGGAACCGGTCGAGCGCGTCCCTGGAGTAGTCGAACTCCATCGACGGATAGCGGATGTAGTCCAGGTGGATCCCGTCCAGGTCGTACCGCTCGGCCAGGTCCATGCACACGTCGTAGACCCGTTCCTTGACCTCGGGGTTGGAGGGGCTCGTGTAGAGTCCCTCCACCGCGTCGGTGTGGTCCGCCGCGTAGCGGAGCAGCCTGTCGACGAAGCGGGGCGCGAACGGGTCCACGGTGTAGAGCTCTTCCGCCAGCTCCCGGGGCACGGCCAGCCAATCCGGGCGGGCGTTGACCAGGTGACGGGGGCTCTCGGGAAGCTCGGCTCCACTCCACACGAGGTGGGTGTCGATCCACGCGTGGACCGCCATCCCCCGTGCGTGGGCCTCGCGGATGACCAGCGCCAGCGGATCGAAGCCCGGCTCCCCGGCCAGACGCTCGGCCCTGGGCTCCCAGCGGGCATCGTAGAATGCGTCACCGCGCCCCCGGACCTGGACGAGGAGCGTGTTGAAGCCCGCCGCATCGGCGGTGGCGACCATGGCCTTCACCCCCTCCGGGGTGGAGAGGGTCGTGCGCACGACCCAGAGTCCCCGGACCTCGTCGAAGGGCCGGGCCGGCGCGACGGCGCCGGGGGCGCTGCGCACCCTGGGCCGAGAGGCCGCATCCGCCGGCGACGGGGACCCGCCCGGTGCGCCGACGACGGAGCACGCGGCGGTCACCACGGTCATGGCCAGGAGGGCAAGGTCACGCTTCATCTGCGCTCCCGGAAGAAGGTACGGAGGAGCTCCGCCGAGGCATCGGCCAGGACGCCCGACGTGACGGCGCATCGATGGTTGAGCCGGGGATCCTGCAGGAGGTTGCCCAGCGAGCCGGCCATCCCGGACTTGGGGTCCGAAGCGGCGAACACGACCCGGGGCACGCGGCCCAGCACGATGGCTCCGGCACACATGGCGCACGGCTCCAGGGTGACGTACAGGGTGGTGCCCTCCAACCGGAAGTCCCCCTGGTCCGCCGCGGCCCGACGGAGCGTCACCACCTCGGCGTGGGCGGTGGGGTCGGCATCGCTGACCGTGCGGTTGTGCGCCTCGGCCAGGAGACGCCCATCCCGGACGAGGACCGCCCCGATGGGGACCTCGCCACGGACCCAGGCGATGCGGGCCAGCTCGAGGGCACGCGCCATCCAGAGCCGATCGAGGGGCCCGGGGGGTCGAGGTGACACCGAAGGGGAAGGATGTGGAGGGCCGCCGTCCATGGCGCCAGGGCAGACCTCAGTGCTGCGTGAGGTTCAGCCCGGCGGCGCTCTCGTCCATCCGACGATAGAAGGCCGTCACCCGGCCCAGGAGACGGAGCCGCGTGGAGTCGGGCACCGCCACGCTCCCACCGCCCGGCCGCAGGGACTCCAGGTGGACGCCCGTGCCGTTGCGAAGGAAGCGGTGGAACCACGTACCCTTGCCGACGTCCGCGGCCACCACGGCGCCGTCCTCCAGGTCGTCCAGCTCCGCGGGCTCGACGAGCACGTAGTCCCCTTCGTGCACACCCAGCACCGCCAGGTCGCTGGAGCCTGCGCGCACGAAGAACCCGTTGCCCTCGCCGGCCAGGCGCCGGTCGATGGAGAGGTGCAGCTCGGGCGCAGCGCCGGGACCCTGCGGCATCTCCGAGAAGCACGGGAGCGACACGGCCTGGGCAGACAGGTCCACGCCCAGGATCTTCACGCCGCGGGACCGGGACGGGTCGCGCTCGAGCCAGCCCTTGTCGGCCAGGGCCTGAAGATGCTCGGAGACCGTCTTGGTGCTCTTGATGCCGAACCGCTCCCCGATCTCACGGATGGAGGGCTGATAGGTGTTCGCCCGCAGATACTGGACCATGAAGTCCAGGATCTTGCGCTCGATCTCGGTCAGAGCTTCCGCCCCGGTATCCGAAAGCGGGCGGCCCGTGGGGGTCGCTACCTCGCGCTGCTCAGTCGGTTCAGAACGTGGCAACGTCGTGCCTTTGAAGCAGTGAATTCGCCCGGCCCGGCGGCGGTGGACGGCTATCCTAATGTGCGCTTGGAACGGGTGTCAAGAAAGAGTCTTGTCACAGCGCGGCGAGACGGCTCTCTCCATGCGAGATGCGGTCAAGCGACCGTTCCCGACCCAGAAGGACCAGCACGTCGAAGATCCCGGGGCTCGCCGATTGGCCGGTCAGGGCCAGACGCAGGGGGTGGATGAGCTTGCCCGCGCCCACCCCCAGCTCGGCGGCCAGGGCCCGGAGGCGCTCCTCCAGGGCATCCTCCGTCCACGCCCCCTCGTCGAGCGCCGCCGCGGTGCGGCGGAGCCGCTCCAGCGTCTCCTCGGGCTTCTTGGCCCAGTGCTTGGCCACCGCGGCCTCGTCGTAGGAGAGGGCGTCCCGGACGTAGGGCGCCGCCTGCTGGGCAAGGTCCTCCACGGTGCGGGCGCGGACCTTGAGGAGGTCCACCAGCCGCGTCATCCAGGCGTCGTCGGCCACCCGCACCGGATCGGCGCCGTCCATGGCTTCGAGACGCCGCCGTACGGCGGGAAGGAGCGCCTCGGTGGCCGTCTCGGCCAGGTGGCGCCCGTTGAGCCACGCCAGCTTCTCCAGGTCGAACACCGAGCTCTTCTTGAGGATGCGCTCGGGGCTGAACGCCGCCACCAGCTCCTCCCGGTGCATGACCTCCCGCTCGTCCCCCGGGTTCCATCCCAGGAGCGCCAGGAAGTTGACCATGGCCTCGGGCAGGATCCCCTGGGCCTCGTAGTCCCCCACCGCCGTGGCACCGTGACGCTTGGAGAGGCGCTTCCCGTCGGCGCCCAGGATGAGGGGCACGTGGCCGAAGACCGGCTCGGGGTGGCCCAGTGCCCGGTAGAGCAGCACCTGCTTCGGCGTGTTGGACAGGTGGTCATCGCCCCGGATTACGTGGGTGATCCCCATGGCATGGTCGTCGGAGACCACGGCCAGGTTGTAGACCGGCGTACCGTCGCTGCGGAGGATGACCAGGTCGTCGATGTCGGCGTTGCCGAAGCGCATGTCCCCGTGGACCATGTCGGTGAAGCGGGTCTCTCCATCGGGGACGCGGAAGCGCACGGCGAAGGGCTCCCCGGCGTCGGCCCGCCGCTCGGCCTCCCCGGAGTCCAGGGCGTCGGCCTCCTCACGGGCCACCCGGCTGGGGTGCACGCCCCTGGATTCCGCCTCGGCCTTCACCCGGTCCGGATCGGAGAAGTCCCGGTACGCCTTCCCCTCGGACAGGAGGCGCAGCGCCTCCTGGACGTGACGCTCCCTGCCGTCGCTCTGGTAGTACGGACCCTCGTCCCAGTCCAGTCCGAGCCACGTCAACCCGTGGAGGATCGCCCGGGTGTGCTCATCACGATTGCGGGCCTGGTCGGTGTCCTCGACACG
Source organism: Gemmatimonadota bacterium (assembly GCA_050114675.1). GTDB lineage: Bacteria > Gemmatimonadota > Gemmatimonadetes > Longimicrobiales > Gaopeijiaceae > SZUA-318. The sequence continues at coordinate 4,723 of JASFRY010000073.1, forward strand.
GAGCACGAAGACTCCGCCCCTCTGCCGTGCCAGGAGCCAGTTGAAGAGGGCCGTCCGGGCGCCCCCGACGTGGAGGTAGCCGGTGGGCGACGGGGCGAAGCGGACCCGGATGCTCACGCGCCGTCCTCCAGCCGCTCGCGGAGAAGAGCCTTCGCCAGCTTGGGGTCGGCGGCACCCTGGGTCTCCTTCATGACCTCGCCCACGAAGAGCCCCAGGAGGCTGGTCTTCCCCTGGCGGTACTCGGCGACCTTCTCCGGCCACGCCTCCAGCACACGATCCACCACGGGCTCGAGCGCACCGGCATCGGTCACCTTCTCCAGGCCCAGCCGCGCCACGATCGCGGCGGGGTCTCCACCCTTCTGTGCCATCTCGGCCAGGACGTCCTTGGCGGCGCGGCGCGAGACCCCCCCGTCGCTCACCAGGCGTGCCAGACGACCCAGCGCCCGTCCGTCGAAGGGAAGCTCGGACACGCTCCGCCCCTCGAGCACGCCGCGCAGGTCGTTCACCATCCAGGTCGCGACCGTCATGGCATCCCCATGCTGCGAGACCGCGTCCTCGAAGAAGTCCGAGGCCTCCCGGGACCCGGTGAGGACGTCGGCGTCCTCCAGGGTCAGGTCGAAGTCCCGCACGTAGCGTTCCATGCGTGCGGCCAGCTCGGCGTCGGCCCGTCTCCGCCCCTCCCGCTCCTGGCTGATGCGGGGTCCCGTGGGCTGGGTCGGCACCCGTTTCGGTGGGGTCTCCCCATGGCCATCCGAAGCCTTCTGGCGCCCGTTGGCGTCGGCCTTCCTGGACCAGTTGTCCTTGAGCGTGACGATCCGGTTGAAGACCAGGGCGTCGCGACGGCCGTCCTCGGGGTCCCGCCAGAAATAGCCCGTACGCTCGAACTGGTAGCGAATCGCGGGATCGTCGTCGGCCACCGAAGGCTCCACCTTCGCGCCGTCCACCACCACCAGCGACTCGGGATTCAGGTTCAGGGTGACGTCGGCCCCTTCGGCGACGTCCTCGGGATCGGGCACGCTGAACAGGCGGTCGTAGAGGCGAACCTCCGCATCCAGGGCGTGGCGCGCGGACACCCAGTGGATCGTGCCGATGCCCTTGCGGCCGTCTCCTGCGCCGCTGCGGGTATCCGGATCGAAGGTGCACCGCAGCTCCACCACGTTCCCCTCGGCGTCCTTCACCACCTCGTCGCACCGGACGACGTAGCCATAGCGGAGGCGTACCTCTCCGCCGGGCACGAGCCGCCGGAAGCCCTTGGGCGGGTCCTCGGCGAAGTCGGCGCGCTCGATGAAGAGCTCCCGGGCGAAGGGAACCGTGCGCGTGCCCTCCAGGGGCACGTCGCGGGGATAGTAGGGCGCCTCGAGCTCCTCCACGACGTCCTCGCCCAGGTTGGTGATCACCATCCGGAGGGGATCCAGCACCGCCATCACCCGGGGCGCCGAACGGTTCAGGACGTCACGGACGGCGAACTCGAGCTTGCCCGGGTCCACCCACGACTCGGTCTTGGCCACCCCCACCATGTCGCAGAAGACCCGGATGGCCTCGGGGGGCACCCCCCGGCGCCGCAGGCCCGCCAGCGTGGACATGCGGGGGTCGTCCCATCCGGCCACGTGGCCCGCCTTGACCAGGGGGGCCAGCTTGCGCTTGGAGACCACCGTGTACTCGAGGTTCAGCCGGTTGAACTCGTACTGGTGCGTGCGAGGCTCCTCGAAGCCCACGTTGTCCAGGATCCAGTCGTAGATCTCCCGGTTGTTGTCGAACTCCAGGGTACAGAGAGAGTGGGTGATGCCCTCGAAGGCGTCTTCCAGGCAGTGGGCGTAGTCGTAGAGGGGGTAGATGCACCAGTCGTCGCCCGTCCGGTAGTGGTGGGCGTGGCGAATCCGGTACAGCACCGGGTCCCGCATGATCATGTTGGGATGGGCCAGGTCGATCTTGGCCCGCAGCACGTGGGCCCCGTCGGGAAACTCGCCGTCGCGCATGCGGCGGAAGAGGTCCAGGTTCTCTTCCACGCTCCGGTCCCGGTACGCGGTGGGATGCCCGGGCGTGGTGACGGTGCCCCGGGCCTCACGGATCTCCTCCTCCCGCGAGGAATCCACGTAGGCCAGCCCCTTCTCGATGAGCACCACGGCGCATTCGTACATGCGCGCGAAGTAGTCCGACGCGAAGTACAGGTGCTCGCCCCAGTCGAAGCCCAGCCAGCGGATGTCCTCCTTCATGGACTCCACGAACTCCATCTGCTCCGTCTCGGGGTTCGTGTCGTCGAAGCGGAGGTGGCACCGTCCTCCGAACTCCCGGGCGATGCCGAAGTTCAGGCAGATGGACTTGGCGTGGCCGATGTGGAGGTACCCGTTGGGCTCGGGCGGGAACCGCGTGACCACCTGGTCGTAGCGCCCCTCCTCCATGTGGGCGGTCACGATCTGGCGGATGAAATCGGTCCCTGGGCGTGGGGACGTCCTGGAGTCGGTCATGGTGCTGCCGGGCTGGAAGATCTTTGTCGCAACAACAGCCTTGCAAGATAACGACAGTCGGTCCGTGGCATGGAGTTGGACCGCGCCGGCGGTGCCGACGGGCACCCTCCCCGGCGTCGGCTCAGGCCGGTCCTTCCGACCACTCCACGGGCGACGGAGCGTCCCAGTGGCGGAGGTCCTTCTCCCGCCTGCGGGCCCTGCGCCGCAGCGCCCACCGCGCCCGCAGCCAGGTTCCCCAGATCATGACGGCGGCACACAGCACGATGCTGGCCTTCTCGGGATCGAAGTAGTTGATGGGCCGATTCTCGAGCTTCGGGTCCAGCACGGCTCCGTGGAGGACGAAGAGGATGGCACAGACAAACGAAGCGTAGTGCACCGCCTTCCACGCGCCACGCCCCATCTTCCGCCGCACGTAGGACGTTACCACCACCACGGCGAGGAGGTACATCGAGATGGCCCCCCACACGTTCGCCGTGGCCTGCTGCGGGGCCCCGGAGGGCCAGAGCACGTCCCTCCATACCCAACCCGCGGTGGAGGAGAGGGGCAGGATGGCCGCGTGGGCCACGGTCAGCGCCAGCGCGATGTACCCGGCCCAGTTGTGGACCGCGAAGTAGTTGATGCGCTTGTGGGGCCAGCGCTTGAGCGGGTTGTACTGGGAGGAGAGGAGCAGGCCCAGCGCCACGTTGAGCGTGAGGAGCCAGATGGCGAAAAGGCCCAGCTGGGCCGATATGGCGACCACATCCATGGGGCAGCTTTCGTGTTGGAATCGGACCGATGGGCGCGAGAAGGTGAACCGCTCCCCCGAGGGGCGCAACTGCGCGTTACATTGTCGGGAATACCCTCGCGAGGATTGCCATGCGCCCTTCATCCCTGCTACGCCGCGCCCCCCTCGTCATGTTCCTCGCCGCCGTTCTGGCTGCGGGGGGATCCGCCTCCGGGCAGCAAGCGCCGGAGCCGGTGGTCCGGGCCGTGCTCTTCTTCTCACCCACCTGTCCCCACTGCCACTACGTCATCAACGAGGTGCTCCCACCGCTGACGGAGCGCTACGGGTCGGGCTTCCGGGTGGTCGGCGTGGACGTGACGACGCCGTCGGGCCAGTCGCTCTACCAGGCCACCGTGTCCCGCTTTCGCATCCCCGACGATCGCCTGGGCGTGCCCACGATGGTGGTGGGTTCGGACGTCCTGGTGGGAGACCAGGAGATCCCCGACCGGCTTCCCGGCCTCATCGAGCAGGGACTGGCCGCCGGGGGCGTGGACTGGCCGGACGTCCCCGCCCTGCGGGCGGCGTTGAGCGCCCCGGAGCCCGAGCCCTCGGTCTCCACCGAGGTGAGCGGGGCCGCAGTCGAAGGCACCGCATGGCAGCGCTTTGCCATGGACCCGGTGGGCAACGGGATCGCGGTCGCGGTCCTGGCGCTGCTTCTGGTCGCCCTGGGCGCAGGAGTGGCGGGGGTGCTCGCCGGCCGCACGGTGTTTCCGGCGCTGCCGGCGTGGACGGTCCCCCTCCTGGCCACGGCCGGGATGGCGGTGGCTTCCTACCTGGCCGTCACCCACGTGACCGGCTCCGCCGTGGTCTGCGGGCCCGTGGGGGACTGCAACGCCGTGCAGCAGAGCTCGTGGGCCACCCTCTTCGGGGTCCTTCCCGTGGGCATCCTGGGCCAGCTCGGATACCTGGCCGTGTTCGGGGGATGGATGCTGGCGGTGCTGGGGCCGGACGGGGTGCGCAGACCGGCCTGGGCCGTGGTGTGGAGCCTCGCGGTGCTGGGGACCGCATTCTCGGCCTGGCTGACCTACCTGGAGCCGTTCGTCATCGGGGCGAGCTGCGCGTGGTGTCTCACCTCGGCCGTGATCATGGCGCTCCTCCTCGTGGCCTCGACGCCGAGGGTGGCCACCCGCCCCACGGCGACGCGGTAGCCCCGTCCGGCCCGCCTTTCTAGCTTCTTCGAGGTCGCGGGCCGCCGGGCAACGGTGCCCTCCGGGCCGCTTCGTCCCCTTCAGCAGCCCATGTCATGCGCAACTCGTCCTCCGCCCTCCTGGGCGGCGTGTTCCTTCTCGTCGCCACGGTCGGGGCCGCGGCCCAGGCCGCCCCACCCGACACCCTTCCCCCCACCAACCAGGCCATCTTCGCACCCCTCGACCTGCCGGAGGCCAACGACCTCCGGACGGCGGCCGGCGCGCCGGGGCCGGCGTACTGGCAGCAGGCGGCCAGCTACGCCATCCGGGCGACGCTGGACCCCGCCGAGCACCGGGTGACGGGCACGGAGACGATCTCCTATACGAACAACTCGCCCGACGCCCTCCCCTACCTCTGGATGCAGCTGGAGCAGAACCTCTTCAAACCCGGGAGCCGGGGCGCCCTCATCAACTCGGGGGACCGGGAGCGGTGGCGCGGCTCCTTCCCCGGAGGCGGCGTGGACCTGCGCAGCATCGAGGTGGTCCAGGGCGGCCGGCGATACACGCCCGAAATCACGGTGGACGGCACGCGGATGCGCGTGGACCTCGCGACCCCCATGAGACCGGGCGGCGGCCAGTTGGACATCGAGGTCTCCTGGTCCTTCATCGTCCCCGAATACGGCGCCGATCGCATGGGCCGGCTCCAGGCGGCCAAGGGGTGGGTCTACGAGATCGCCCAGTGGTACCCGCGCATGTTCGTGTACGACGATGTGCACGGGTGGAACACCATGCCCTATCTGGGCCAGGGCGAGTTCTACCTGGAGTACGGAGACTTCGACGTCCAGATCACCGCGCCGCGGGATTTCGTGGTCGTGGCCGGTGGGGAGCTCCTCAACCCCGAGGAGGTCCTCACGTCGGAGCAGCTCCGGCGCTACCGCGAGGCGAAGACCAGCGACGACAAGGTCGCCATCATCGCGCGGGACGAGGTGGGCACCCCGGAGAGCCGTCCCTCGGGGAGCGGGCCCCTCACGTGGAAATACCGGCTCCGCTCGTCACGGGACTTCTCCTGGGCCGCCTCCAGGGCCTTCATCTGGGACGCCGGCGGGTGGAACGGGGTGCTCCTCCAGGCCGCCTACCCGGAAGAGGGCATCGGGACAGCCGAGAACCCGGGATGGGAGGAGGACGTGACGTACCTGCGCCACACCATCTCCTACTACTCGAAGGAGTGGTTCCCCTTCCCCTACCCCTCCGCCGTGAACGTGGCCGGCATCGTGGGCGGCATGGAGTACCCGGGCATCGTGTTCTGCTCCGTCCGGGCACGGGGCCAGGGCCTCTTCGGCGTCACCGACCACGAGTTCGGGCACAACTGGTTCCCCATGGTGGTGGGGAGCGACGAGCGCCGCTACGCCTGGATGGACGAGGGCTTCAACACGTTCATCAACTACTACTCGAACCTGGACTTCTACGGCGATGAGGCCTCCCGGCTCGCCCGCACCCAGGCCGACTTCATCGCCGGCCGCATGCAGGAGCCCATCGCGGACCAGCCCATCCTCACCTACCCCGACCTCCTGCGCGGGAACGGGCTGGGCTTCATGGGCTACCGGAAGCCGGGCTTCGGGCTCATCCTGCTGCGCGAGGTGATCCTGGGCGAAGCGCGCTTCAAGAAGGCCATGCGCACCTACGTCGCCGAATGGGCCTACAAGCACCCCAAGCCCCGCGACTTCTTCCGGACGATGGAGAACGTGAGCGGAGCCCAGCTCGACTGGTTCTGGCGCGGATGGATCTACGGGACCGAGCTCCTGGATCAGGCCGTGGCCTCGGTGGAGCCCACCGACGACGGCACGGTCATCCGGCTCCGCAACCTGGACGGCCTGGTCATGCCGGTCCTCCTCACCGTGGAGATGAGCGATGGAAGCGTGATCCACGAGAAGCTGCCCGTGGAGATCTGGGCACGGAGCGACACCTTCGACTACCGCCTGGGAGAAGACGGGACCGTGGTGAAGGTCACCCTGGACGCCGACCACCAGCTCCCCGACGTGGACCGGAGCAACAACGTGTGGTCGCGGCTGGCCAGCCAGTAGGTGGGCGGGGCGCGGGGGAGGCACGCCGGGGAATCGGCGTGCCGAGCCCGGCCGCTACGCCTCGGGGGGCCAGACGGCCCCCTGGGTCTGCCCCCAGCGCGTGTCGCGCTCGTAGCGGTCGTTGAGGCGCTCGTAGCGCTGGATGACCGCACGGGCGCGGGCCCGTGCGATGACGCCCACGTCCAGGCATTCCGACGCCCGCGCCGCCGTCAGCTGACGGAAGATCTCGGACGCCGCCCGGAATCCCAGGTCCCGATGTCCGTGCTCGTGGATGAGCAGCGCACGCTCGAATCGCTCCCACCGGCCCTGGAGCCGCCGGCTCCCGCGATGCCAATCCACCCACTGGGGAAGCGTGATCTCGACGGCCACCTTCACCCGGACGTCGGCCAGGCGGCACGCGTCCCCCTCCTGGAGGGTCCGCCACCCCCAGCTGAAGTGCCACCGGGTGAGCGCGTACGCGTGCCGACCTTCCCACACGGGGCCGTTGTCGAGGAGAGACTCTCCGATCTGCTCCACGGTTCGCCCGCGTACCGCATAGCTGTGGATGACGACCTGACCCTCGACGTGGGCCGGGAGCTTCGGGGGTAGAGGCAGGTTTTCCGGGGGCCCGCAGCACGCCACGACCACAGCGACCGCGGCGGCGCATGGAGCGATGCGCACGGAAGTCTCACACGGCAGGCTGGACCTCGGTTCGCGCAGGCGTCGGGGCGCCGCCCCTCGTCCGCGCCTTCCACCCTTCGAAGACACCGTACACCGCCGGCGTGATGGTGAGGACGAAGA
>JASFRY010000074.1:0-11810 GCA_050114675.1 Gemmatimonadota bacterium
GCTCACGAGGTCCGATTGGGCGATGCCCTGCTCGTCGCTGGACAGCGTGACCCGGGGCTGGGTCAGCGTACCCGACACCGTCGCGGTCACATCGAGCGGATCCCCCTCCATGCGGCGGATGTGGGCAACGGCCTGGATGTCCAGCGTGGGATTCACACCCGGCGTGCCCACGAAGCCCACGGTGCCGCTCTGCACCTCGAAGCGGCGGCCCAGCACCGAGTAGGATCCCCGCAGTGCGTTGAGCTCTCCTACCATCACCAGGTCACGCTGCTGCCGGTCGTAGGTGACGATGAGCTCGCCGCCGATCTCCACGTTCATGTCCTCGGAGCGGAGCCAGGTGTCCCGGGGCACCGACAGATCCACGTTGGCCCGCAGGTTCTGCAGGAACGGATTGCGGATGCTGGCCAGGAGGGGCCGGGCGGAGAGCGACGCCGTGTCCACCACCTCGAAGATGCTGGGGTCGGTCAGGTCCACCACGCCGGAGCTCCTCGTGAACTCCTCCAGGAAGAGCGTCCCGTGGTCCACGGTGAGGCTGCCCTGCAGGAGCGGTTTCCGGTACGAACCCGTGAGCGTGACCTCGCCGCTGATGTTGCCCTCCATGTCCCTCCGGTTGAGCGCCGTGAAGTCCTGGAACTGGATGGAGAGATCGAGCGCCGGGTCCGAGAGCGGCTCGAAAGTCACGGTGCCCTTCACGTCGGAGGACCCGGACGCGTTGGCACTCAGGTTCACCTCCATCGTCCGGTCTTCCTTCAACGTGAGGCTCCCCTGGATCCCGGTGTGGCGGACCCCGAGCGCCTCGACGGACCATGCGGCGTCTTCCAGGCGGAGGACGCCGGAGGGCTGGGGGTCGTCCAACGTCCCCCGCACCTGGAAGTCCCCGGACACGGTGCCGTTCACGTCCTGCAACGTGCTCACGTAGCTCAGGGCCACGGCAGCCTCCAGGGAGTCGGCCGTGACGTGGACGTCCATGGGTCGGTCCACCACCCTCCGCCCGCGGGGCTGGAGCGACAGATCCACCGGCACGGTGCCCGAAGCCTGGAAGACCTGCCGGGCGCTGTCTCGCGCCTCCACCTGGATCTGTGCCGCCCGGTCCTTGTAGGTGAGCGAACCGGACATCTCACGCAGGGCCAGATCTCCCACGCGTGGATCCTGCACGCCGAACCTCGCCTCGATGTCGGGTCCCGTTGCCGGTCCGGTCACGGTGAGCACCAGATCCACGTGCCCTCCGAGACCCAGATCCTCGAGCTGGGCGATGTGCGCCACCCGGTCGAGGTGGAGCCCGTTGGCCTCCATGTGCAGGCCGGACTCGCCTCGCCAGGCCAGGGGACCCTCCGCCGTGACGCTCATGGGATCCGTGCCTTCGCGCGTGATCCGGAAGTCGTGGAAGCGGATGCTGGAGGAGTCCCACGCGACCGTGGTAGGACGCGCCAGCGTCCACGCGAGCGAATCCAGGTCGAAGGTGGCCTCCTCCAGGTGCACCTCTCCCCCACCCAGCGTGTCCAGCGCGAACCCGCCGCGAATCGTGTAGCGCTCCTGGGCCTTCCGGTCCACGCCGATGGATCCGTTGCCCCGGCGACCCTCGAGGGTGACGTCGGCACCCACGCCGTCGAAGGTACGTCCGTAGACCTCCACGTCTCGGGCGTTCACGGTGACGTGGGCCGACCGGTCTGCCGAGGTGAGTCGCTTGCCGTCGATGCTCAGCTCCAGCCGGCCGATCTGGTCCGTCCCGTAGACCCCGTCACGCACCTCTGCCCTGCCCTCGACGTCCAGGAGCGCCAGCGAGCCGGAAAGGTTCAGCTCGCCCTCCACGCTCCCCGACATGGCCACCTCTTCGGAGGTGGGCAGGGTGTCCACATCCACGCCCTGCATGCGGAGCAGCTCCCGCTCCAGCGCATTCAGGGTATCCCGCGCCATGACGGTGTCGCCCCGGAAGAGGGATCGAAGCCCTTCCAGGTCGTCGGTCTGGAAGGCCAGGTGAGCCGCCCCTCGGCTCCCTTCGCCCATACCGATCGATCCGGTGCCCCGAAGCCTCACGCCGCCCAGATCCGCGTCCACCGTGTCCACGGCGATGAGGCCACGGACCAGCCGCACACGGGCGACCACGGTGTCGACGTGGAGACCTCCGACCCTGGATCCCGACGCGACCAGGGAGATGCGGTTGTCCACCGAGTCGGGATGCAGACCCGACCCTTCCACCTGCAGGTGTCCCGACCAGGCCGTGGGATCCGGCAGCGCCCCGATGATCTCCGAGACCCGCACCCCTTCCACATGGCTCTCGAGCCGGTACCGCCGACTCGGTGAAAGCGCGTCTACGGTCGCGTCCACCGTGACGTCGCCTCCGGCCGTCTCCAGGTCGCCGGTGAGCCGAAGGTCGCTCAGCGGCCCGACGGCCCGGATGGATCCCGACACCGGACCCGTTCCGGTCACGGATGGAGCCACGGTATGGACCAGCGCGAGGTAGAGGGGAGAGAGATCCCCCTGGACATCGGAGGTCCACCCCGCGCTCTCGTCCCGCCGCACGGACCCGTGGAGGACGACGTGGGACACGGACATCGAATCCACGCCCTGGCGGGCGTCGGCGGTGAAACGGAGCCCCTCCTCGACCCGCCCCGCCGCGTCCACGGTGAGACGGCCCTCACCCTTCAGGCCCGAAGCCGGCACGACCATTCCGAGCACGGAATAGTTCAATGGCTCGACCAGCGCGTGGAAGTCGGTCACCCCGGGGTCCGATCCCAGGTGCAGCGTCCCCCGGAAGTCGGCGGTGGATGCCCCTCCGTCGGAGCCCGTCGCCACCAGGGTCACGCGCCCGTTGGTGGCCAGCGCCGGCAGGCTACCCGCGAGGCGCATTCGGCCGCTCAGCCAGCCCTCCAGGGGTAGATCCTTCCCCACCCAGGGCTCCAGCCGGGACAGGGCCAGCGGGCTTGCACCGACCTCCAGGTCCCGGAGCACGAGCCTGTCACCCAGCTCCACGCGTCCGTTCAGGGAGAGGCGGCTGGCCTCCAGCTCCACGTTGACGTCCTGCAGGTCCACGTCCACGCCGGACTGGACGTCCAGCGCGACGCCGCCGCGGTATACGCCGTCGGGGATCCTGTCGTCCAGCCACGACAGGTCGGCCAACGAGGCCGGGCCCTGAGTGCGGAGGTCCAGGTGCAGTCCCCACGAGCCGCTGTCGTCCGGCGCCAGGGCCAGCGTGCCGTCGAAGGCGGAGCCGGGCAATCTGAAGGTCCCGTCCGCGATGTGGAGCCCATCGTTCCCGAAGGTGAGCCGTCCCTCGACGCCGGCGACGCGGAGCGGCCGATCCAGAACGGCGACGCTCATGTCCAGGTGGGCCAGACTCGCGTCCAGGAGCTGAGCCGCGCCGGACCGCACCACCACGTCCGACAGCTCCAGGTTCAGCCCCTCGAGCCCGATTCGACTCAGACGCCCCTCTCCGTCGGGGCTCGGCACCGTGAGGGACCTGGGGGACGGCCGCCCTTGCAGAGGGGTGAGCACGTCCAGCAGACCGTCCACGACGCGGACGCTGCCCAGGACGATGCCCGGGCCGGGCGCCCGGATCGAATCCTGGACCATGGTGTCGGGCGGCACGAGGCGCGCCACGTTCATCTCCGTCTCGTCGGGGTAGCGACTGATCTCCACGCGGGGTCGGTAGAGGGTCAGGGCCGACACCCGCGGGCGGGCTCCGAGGAGGCTAAGGACCGAATAGCGGACCCGCACCGAATCCGCCTGAAGGAACCGGCGTCCTCCGGCAGCCTCCAGATTGAGGCCCACCAGGGTGGCTCCCTCGAGGAGGTTGCCGCTCCGCACCAGGTCCACGGTGAGCGACCCCGCCAGGCTGCTGCGCACCTTGTCCAGCACGGTGTTCAGAACCAACCGCTGGCCCGGCCGGGTCTTCACCAGGAAGGCGCCGGCGATGCCGGTGACACCGATGATGGCAACCACAGTCAGCAGGAGGGCGCGCGTCCAACGCCGGCGCCGCTTGCCTGCCGGCTCCTTCTTCTCCTGGGGGACGTTCGTGGAATCCATGTCAGAACGCCTGCCCGATGGAGATGTGGATCTGCCAGCGGCGGATGGACGAGGGAGAAACGTCCTCGAAGAGCCGTCGCGGGGTGAGAATGCCCAGCGTCTGGGTCTCCACGTAGGGAATGGGGTCGCCCCCGATCACGATCCTGTCCGAGGGATCGTCCTGCCCCTCCACCCACGGCCGCACCTGGTTGGTCACCACGGCGAGCCGCTCGCCTCCCGCGGTGCGGTACGCCAGGTCCACGCGCAAGGGACCGATGGGGCTGAGGTAGCGGATCCCCAAGCCCGGGGTGACCCGGACCGACGACAGGGTTATGGGCGTCCGGGCATCCCACACCTGGCCGAAGTCGGTGAACAGGGCGCCCTGGAAGCTCGACGTCAGGGCGAAGCGGAACTCCAGGTTGCCTTCCGCCACCCGGGTCCCGCCCGTGGGACGCGACTGGAACGCACCGTCGGTCAGGTTCCCGGCATTGGCGTCACACGACAGGTCCATGATGGACTCGGGCGTACAGCCCGCCCCTCCCGCCTGAGCCGTGTCGGGGCGCAGCAGGTTCTTCACGTCGGTGGTGAGGACGCGCGGACCCAGACGGCTCTGGGGGTAGCCCCGCACCGAGTTGGCGCCGCCGGCGTAGAAGCGCTTCTGGGGATGTACGATGTCGGCGTTGGCGTCCTGGTTGGTCAGCCCCTCGAAGCTCCCCGCGTGGACCCACCCCGCCCGGACCCGGGCAGCCAAGACCGCACTGGAGTTGATGCGCACGTAGCGGTCCAGCTCCCCCTGGACCCGCGTGTAGGTGAAGTTCGACCCCGTGAGCTTGCTCGCCTGCTCCACGTCGAGGGACAGGGCGTAGCCGCGGCTGGGGTTGAGCACGTTGTTGGAGACGTTGCGTGTGAAGCTGAGACCGATGGGCGCCAGCCAGTTGGCCCCGGCCAGGATGCCGATGTCCTGGGGACGACATACCAGGAAGTTGGTGCAGAAGAGGACCTCCGCCGCGTCCAGGCGGGAGAGCTCAGGATGGTACGAGAGGGTCAGCGGCGTGCGCGGGCCGACAGAACGCGTCAGCGAGAGGGAGAGGCCCACCGCCTTGCGCACGAACACGCCAGGCAGGCTCTGCCGCTCTCCGTAGAGGGAGGCCTGGAACGAGTTCCGGGTGGAGAAGATCCACGGCTGGGTGAAGTCGGCCGATGCAATCCAGTTGAGCTGCCCGAAGGGGCCCTGTCCGCTCTGCCAGCAAAGGAGCGGCTTGTAGTTCTGGGCGAGGATGTTGGACACCCGTCCCCGGATCTGGAGTCGACGCCCACCGCCCATGAAGTTTCGGCTCACCCACCGCGAGTCCACGTCGAGACATTCCGAAGAGCTCCACCCGGCGCCGCTGCGCACGCGGTGGGGCTGGCCCTCCCGAATCTGCACGGCCACCGGGATGATGGAGTCGGGCCCGGTGTCGAAGTCCGGCGTTACGCTGGCGCTCCGGATGATCTCCAGCCCGAAGAGGCGGGCCTGCGCCTCCTGGAGCTGATTCACCCGATAGAGGTCCCCGGCGCGGAACTGGATGGTGCGCAGCACCGTGGACTCGGAGAGGTCCTGGTTTCCCTCGACGCTGATGTGGCCGTACCGGCTGCGCGGCCCCGGAGCCACGTCGTAGGTCACGCGCGCCCGATGGGGGTCTGCGCTTGGGATGAAGAAGCTGCGGAGCACGTCGACCCGGGCGTACCCCCGGTTGGCGAAGCGGCTGATGAGCGTGTCCCGGGCCGCATCCAGGCTGATGGTGCTCAGCCGATAGCCCTTGCGGATGGGGAGATTCTCCAGCAGCCCCTCCCCGCGGAACGCGTCCACACCCTCGAAGGCGATGGAATCCACCAGGACGGGCGCGCCTTCCTGGATCCGGAAAGTCACGTCCACCGACCCGTCGGAGTTCGTCGCCGTGGCCGTATCCACGGCGGCCTCGCGATAGCCTCGGCGCTGATACCAGACCCTGAGGCGCAGCTGATCCAGCGGCAGCTCCCGACGCGACAGGTAGGCGCGCTGGATGGCGAAGTCGGCACCGAGCCAGCAGAACGGTGCAAAGACCGCCGACCGGCACTCGGTCTGCCTCGTCACGATGGCCCGGGCCAGCGAGTCGGAGGGAAACGACGCATTGCCGACGAAGCGCACGTTCCGCACCTCCGTCTGTCCCACGCCTTGAGCGGCGGCCGGTGCCGCCCCCACGACCGCGAGGAGCGCACCGAGACCGACCCGGAGCGCGCCGTGCCGAGCCATGGGGCGGACACTCACGCCCCGGCACCCTCCCGGTCCCGCTGTACGGCGGATCCATGCCGGGATTGGGGAAGGTCCAAGGGCTCCCGGGCCAGGAGGACGCGCACCAGGTAGAACGTGGCGGCACCCACGCCTGCCGCGAGGGCGAAGGCGGCCAGGCCGGCGCCGACGTTGTCACGTACGGTCGCTCGGGTCCGGATCCAGGTCATGGTGATCGCTCCTCGACAGCTGTGGGCCTGCCGGCCCCCCGCTCCCGCCTGGTGAAGCTGCGGGTGGCCGCGGCGACGAATGCGTCCCGGTCGGCTTCGTACCGGTGGGTCACCACCTCGACCGTGCGGGCGTCGAGGGACACGACGTTCAGCGTGTTCCGCCCCGCCTCCGGCCCCCGGCCCCGCACCGACGTGGTGGTGCCGCAGGCCACCAGGGGAATGCCGGCGCCCTCGCCCGGCACCCGTGCCCGGGAGGTCTGGAGATGCGTCTGGTGCACGTGTCCGCCCAGGACCAGCTCCACGCCCATTCCCTCGAAGGCCTTCAGGATGGCCGAGGCGTGGGGCAGTGTCCGCCCCCCCTCGTGGTCCGGGGTCGGGACGAAGTGGTGATGGGTCACGACCACACGCGCATCTCCCCCGGCCGCGGCTGCGAAGGCACGGCGCGCGAAGTCGACCTGCGACGCCGACAGGCGCCCGGCCACGATGGCACGGCGGGGCGCAGCCGAGCTCAAGGCCACCACCGTGGCACCCGGGATGCGTGTCACCGTGTCCAGATCGGGGCCGATCCAACGACGCCAGTTTCGGTAGGGCGTGAGCAGGCGCTCCCAGATTCGGTAGAGCGGCACGTCGTGGTTGCCCGGCGTCACCACCACCGGGGCCACGTCGCCCAGACGGTCCAGCAGCGCCCGCGCCGTCCGGTATTCCCGGACCTTGGCCCGCTGCGTGAGATCCCCGGCCACGACGATGAGGTCCGGCGTGCGCTCCCGGGCCAGGGAGAGCAGAGCCTCCGCCGTCCGGGGCCGATAGGGCTTGCCGACCTGGAGGTCCGAGGCATGGAGGATGACCACCGCGTCCTCCTATCCCGCCTGCTTCGCGCCGGTGGAACCAGGAGCCCCCCGGGTCCGGCTCATGCCCACGAGCCCCACGGCCACCACGCCGAGGCTGATGACCTGGGCCAGGGTGATGATGCCGAAGAACCGGTCGTCCTTGGCCCGGAAGAACTCCACGATGAAGCGCTCCGTCCCGGCCAGGGCCAGCCAGACCATCAGGAGCCATCCGGGTTTGTGGTGGTGCCGCCGGATCTTCCAGAGGAAGAGGAAGATGAGCGTGGACATGGCCACTTCGTACAGCTGGGTGGGGTGGACCGGCACGATCTGGCCGTACTTCTCCACCAGCGCCGGATCCACGTGGATGCCGAAGTCGCGCTGGATGATGTCCACCCGGGTGGGGGGCGTCCCGTGGGGGAACCTGATGCCGACCCACGAGTCCGTGGGACGCCCCCAGTCGTCGCCCACCAGGAAGCAGCCGATGCGACCCACCGCGTACGCGATGGCCAGGGCCGGCGCCGTGGCATCGGTCATGCGGCCCAGGGGAAGCTTGCTCCGCCGTATCTCCCAGACCACCAACGCGGCAGCGCCCAGGAACCCCCCGTACCAGACGAGCCCGCCCCGGGCGAAGATGAGCGACGCGGGATCGGTCATGAGCCGGGGCCAGTTGAGGAAGATGTAGTAGATCTTCGCCCCGAGGATCCCGCCGATGACGGCCATGAACACGAAGTCCCACGCCTTCTCGGGATCGTAGTCCATGCGCCGAAGCTCGGCCCGCGTGACGTACCCCGCCGTCAGGAACGCCATGAGCATCATCACGCCGAAGGACGTGATGGGCCAACCGCCCACCAGGGGGAGCCATTCCGGCAGCTTGAAGAGGATGGGATACATGGTTCGTCCGGTTCAGGCGGAGCGTCGTCGGAGCCCGGGAAAGGCAAGGGCCGCCGACGCGGAGACCTCGTCCGAGGCCACCTCCCCCAGGTCATAGCGAAAGCGAGCGGCGCGGGCCACCATGGCGCCGTTGTCCAGAGATAGCCGCGGAGAGGCCCGGAAGACCGTGCCGTCGGCTCCGAGGCGACGGGCCAGCTCCTCGCGGAGGCGCCCGTTGGCGCTCACCCCTCCGGCCACCAGGACGCGCCGGCACCCCGTCTCCTCCACGGCACGGAGGGTCTTGGACACCAGGACGTCCACGGCGGCCTCCTGAAAGCCCGCCGCCACATGGGGGCGCTCGGGCCCCATGGATCCCCGCTCTTCGATTCTCCGGACCAACTCGACCACCGCGGTCTTCAGGCCCGAGAAGGAGAAGTCATAGTAGTCGGGGTCTTCGGGCGCCTGGCCTCCGCGCAGCATGGGGCGCGGCAGGCGATGGCGCTTGCCGTCCCCCTCCCGGGCCAGGCGCTCCACGTGGGGCCCGCCCGGATAGGGAAGGCCCAGCAGCTTGGCCACCTTGTCGAAGGCCTCACCCGCAGCGTCGTCCCGTGTCTCCCCCAGGAGCGCATACTCCCCCCAGCGCTCGGCGTGGAGGAGGAGGGTGTGCCCGCCCGACACCAGGAGCGCAACGAAGGGGGGCTCGGCTTCCGGATCCTCCAGCGCAGGACCGAAGAGGTGCGCCTCCATGTGATGCACGGCCACCAGCGGTCGCGACAGGGCGTAGGCGACGGCCTTGGTCCAGCACACCCCCACGAGGAGCGCTCCGATGAGACCAGGGCCGGCCGTGACCCCGAAGACGTCCACGTCGTCCAGGCCGACGCCCGCCTTGGCCAGGGACTCCTGCACCACGGCGTCGATCTTCTGGAGGTGGGCCCGTGCCGCCAGCTCGGGCACCACGCCCCCGAACACCTCGTGCACGTCCTGAGAGAGGATCACGTGTCCCAGGAGCCGGTTGTCACCGTCCAGCACGGCCGCCGAGGTCTCGTCGCACGAGGTCTCCACCCCGAGCACCAGGGGACGGCGAAGGCCTGCCACCGTCATGGCACCGCTCCCGGAACGCGCTCGCCCGGGGCCCGGACCGTGACGATGTCGTCGGGCACGCTGGAGCTCACCAGCGCTGGAACCCCCTCGACCTTGACCGGTACCCTGCGCTCCTCTCCCGGGGTCATCCCCGACAGCAGCTCGGGCGAGACCCACACCCGGAGGTCGGCGGGGTTCACGGCCGTCACCAGGGTGCGGGCGCCACGCAGGGTCACGTCGACCGCGGTGGGGCTCACCGAGAGGCTCTCGCTCCCGCCGGGAGACCGGACGATGACGGGCACCCCGGAGAGGACCCGCTCCACCTCTTCCTCCACCCGGATGCCGACCGTGGCCGTGGGCGGCATCACCCGAACGCCGTGGAGCCCCGCGGTGTCCACGGGCAGCTCGTGGACGCCCGACTTGGTGATCTCGTCCAGGTCCAGGGGGAGAAGGGGCATGGAGTCCAGCCCCTGGATCCTGCTCGCCGGCCCGCGCACCCGCACGAGATGCGGGTTGAGCCCGATGGGGCTGGCGAGGGCCAGGTGGCCGGGGAGGCTCCCCTGGGTGCGAACCCTGAGCGGCACCACGCGGCTGGCCGCCGGCTCCAGCACGATGCGCACCGTGGAGGGGTTCAGCGATTCCACCGATACGCCCCGCCCCTCGCCCAGGGCCACCCAGTCACGGCGGAGCGTCACCACCGTGTCCGCCGATCCCACCTCGCGGATGGGGACGCGCACCAGCGTCCCCTCCCTGGCGAGTCGGATGATCTCCCGGGTGGGACCCGTGAGGCGCAGCTCCACCGTGGACGGCGTGGGCGGACCGGACGCGGTCCACGACGTGTCGGCCACGTCCACCTCCACCGGAACGGCGGAGAAGGTCTCGGCGTTGCGCGGCTCGGTCTGGACCAGAGCCCAGAGGAAGACGGAGAGGCCCAGCGCGGAGAGCTTCAGCCTCCAGTTGTGCACGAGGGCGCTCGGAGTCGCGGCCACCTGCCGGCTACTCGCTCAGGAGACGGCGCACCAGCTCCTGGTTCACGGGCGCATCCCAGTCGGTGCCGCCGGCCACCTTCTTGTAGATGACGCCGTCCCTCCCGATGAGAAACGTCTCGGGAACTCCGGTGGTCTGGTAGGTCTGCTCGATCTTCCCCGTGGGATCGTGCAGGATGGGGAAGGTGAGCCCCAACTCATCGGCGAACGCCTGCAGATCGCCGCCGCGTCGACCGAAGTCGTCGGTGGTGCCCGCAGCGGCGTCGATGCTCACGGCCAGAATCTCGAAGTCCGTGTCCTTCAGGTCCTGGTAGAGGCGCTCCATGGAGGGCATCTCGTTCCGGCAGGGTCCGCACCAGGTCGCCCAGATGTTCACCAGCACCACCCTGCCACGGTAGTCGGACAGATGGACCTTCTGCCCCTCCATGTTCGTGGCGGCGAAGTCGGGAGCTTCCGTACCCGTGATCACGGGCTGGTAGCGTTCCCGGCCGATCCATGCGACCGACACCACCAGGACGACGGCGACGGCAGCCCAGAGATAGGGTGACTTGTAAGGCTTGCGCTTCATGGCCGGGATCCCCGCGAGTACCAGGTGGCTACACCAGCTTGCTACGGCGCCTTCCGACCTTTGTTCCAATCGGTGCGCCCAAACGAAACGGACCCGGGCGGAGGCCCGAATGCCGCGTAAAATGTAGAGATTCGCAGCCCCGGCGGAAGGCGGGGGCGGCCTTCGGTCCCGACGCGTGGCGTGGGGACAACTCAGAACCGGATTCCGATCCGGAACACGAGCTGGTCATTGGGATCCACGAACTCGTAGCGCGCCTCCGCGTACGCTCCCAGCACGAGCGTACCCAGGTTCACGCCCGCCCCCAGGCCGAACCCCGTATCGCTCTTGGGATCCACGGTGTCGCCCCCGTCGGTGCGCCGGTAGACGAGTCCTGCGGTGGCGTAGGGGGTCAGCACCGGAAAGGGCATGGTGAAATGCAGATCCGCCGACCCACCGGCGAAGGAGCATCCGCTGTCGGTGCCGCAGTCGGGGAAGAAGTACTCGCCGGCCACGAACACGTCCACCGGCATGAGCGGAAACCCGATCTGCAGGCTCGCCCCAATACCGTTGGCGCCCCCGAAGACGTCGGCGGCTCGCGCCACGTGGATCCCCGGGCTGACCTGCGCCTGCAGGGGTCTGCTCCCGATGGCGAGCGCACCGGCCAGGGCCATCGTGCACAGAAGGATACGGCGCTTCATGGTCCCTCCCATCCGAGTTCAGCGTTCGCGAAGTCCAAGCTATCCACCGCGTTTCCCGACCGACAGACTGACGGCGCTGCCCCGCTCCATGGGGGTGTCGGCGGGCGGCTGCTGCTCCACCACGACACCCTGGTCCCGGCCGAAGCGGAAGACCTCCTCGACCTTGCCCACCACCAGGCCGAGTGAATCCAGCACGGAGAGGGCCTCCTCCTCGTCCATCCCCAGCAGGAGCGGCATGGGCACCAGCGGGGGGCCCCGACTCACCTGGAGCTGGATCTCGGCGGGCAGCGCCACGGTGTCTTCGGGTGGGGGTTCGGTCTCC
>JASFRY010000075.1:0-11800 GCA_050114675.1 Gemmatimonadota bacterium
TCGAGATCCAGCCGGCGGCCGGGAGGATCGACGGCGTGGACTCCAGGAGGTCCTGGTGGGCCTGGAGCGAGTCGGTGGCCTCGTCCAGCGACGCGGACAGAAGGCGTGCTCTGCGCTCGAGGGCATTGAGGTCGTAGGTCAGCGCGAAGGCGTCCTTGGCGGCCGCCGTATCCTTGGCCCAGAGCGGATAGGACTCGGGAGAGCCCAGACCCGGGCCGCCCACACCCACCTCCATGACCTCGGGGTCGATGGCGTCGAGCCCGGCGATGGTGCGGATGCGCGTGTCCTTCTGAGAGAGCTCGTTGACCGTGCCTTCGAGGCGGGATACCCGGGTACGGAAGTGCTCGAGCTCGCCGTTGAGGGCCTGATTGCGAGCCTCGAGACTCCGGTTCTCGATGCGCGCGCTCGCGTCGAGCGCCGCGGTGAGGCCGAAGCCGAACACCACGAGAACCGCCAGAAGACCCGCTGCGGCCAGATACCGCAGCGCGCGAGCCTAGAGCGAATACTGCCGGACGGGGGTGTCCTCGCCGCGAACGACGAGGAAGGTCCACCGATCTCCGGTCATGCAGCGCCTTGGGTTCGCGTCATCTTTCCTGCCTTCCCGGGAGACATGCTCCCGATCAGGCCCGGGGGGTGCGGGGGCGGCCCCGTGGGGCCACGACAGAACGAGGAAAGGTAGGCCGTGCGGTTCGGGCAAGTCAAGCGCCCGCGGCGCTCCCGAGGCGTGTCACAGATACGCGAAGAAAGGCCGAAAGTCGTTGTTCGGCAACGAGTTACACACCCTCCTCGCTCCACGAAGGCGTGACCCTCGGAAAGAGAGGATCCCCTTTACGAACCTCACGGCCGGCCATGGGGAGGCTCCGGGCCTCCACGAGCGTCGGCACGCCCCCGAGGCCGAGCCGGTCCGCCAGATCCGCCATCTTCGAAGGTGCCACCGGCTCGAAGAGCGCGCACAGCGCCACCAGGGTTCGGGCGAGCGTCGTCAGCGTCTCGTCCAGGGCCTCGGCCTGGTCCGGATTCTTGGCCTGGGCCCACGGCTGCCGCTCCTCCACGTACCCGTTGGCGGTGCGGGCCAGCTCCATGGCGGCGGCGAAGGCATCGTGGACCCGGAAGCGCTCCATGGTGTCCCGCGCTACGGCGAAGGCGCGCTCGACGGCCTCGTCCAGCCCCGTGCCCGCGGCGTCCGGCACCACCCCGTCCCGGTACTTGGCGATCATGGAGATGGCCCGACTCGCCAGGTTGCCCAGCACGTTGGCCAGCTCGTCGTAGCGCACCAGGAAACGTTCCGGCGTGTAGGAGGCGTCGGCGCCGGTGGGCATCTCCCGCATGAGGTACCAACGCACCGCGTCGGTGCCGAACTCCTCCCGAAGGGCCAGGGGGTCCACCACGTTGCCCAGCGACTTGGACATCTTCGTCTCCCCCACCACCCACCACCCGTGGGCCAGGATCTGGCGCTGCAGCGGGAGCCCGACGCCCATGAGGAGGGTGGGCCAGTAGACGGCGTGGGTCGTGATGATGTCCTTGCCCATGAGATGGAGGTCGGCGGGCCACCAGGAACCGGAGACGTCGTCGAAGCCCCGCGCTCCGGCGGGGGCGTCGGGGCGGATGGCCCCCGAGGCCGTGAGGTAGTTGATGAGGGCGTCCACCCAGACATAGGCCACGTGCTCCCCGTCGAAGGGGAGCGTGACTCCCCAACGGAGACGGGACTTGGGTCTGGAGATGGACAGGTCCTCGAGGGGCTTCTGGAGGAAGCCCAGGATCTCGTTCTTCCGGATCTCGGGGACGATCCAGTCGGGGTTGTCCTCGATGTGCTTCACGAGCGCGTCCTGGTACGCGCTCATGCGGAAGAAGTAGTTCTTCTCCTCCACGTGCCGGGTAGGCCGGCCGCAGTCGGGGCAGGTGTTGCCGGGGCCCAGGTCCTTGTCGGTCCAGTACCGTTCCTCGTGGATACAGTACCATCCGCTGTAGGTGTCTTCGTAGATCTGATCCCGGTCCCAGAGACGCTGCAGGAACGCCTGGACCACTGCCACGTGCTCGGCCTCGGTGGTGCGGATGAAGCGGTCGTGGCTGATCTCGAGGGTCCTCCAGGCGGCCTCGAAGCGCTCGGCCATGGCGTCGCACAGGGCGAGGGGCTCCATGCCCCGCCTGGATGCCTCCTCCTGGATCTTCTGTCCGTGCTCGTCGGTGCCCGTGAGGAAGAACACGTCGGCACCGTCCTGGCGGTAGAAGCGGGCCAGGACGTCGGCGAGGATCGTGGTGTATGCGTGTCCGAGGTGGGGCTCACCGGACGCGTAGTAGATCGGCGTCGTAAGGTAGCGGCGCCGGCGCTTGTTCTCGCTCAAGAATCTCCCCCGGGTCGGTCCGGTTCGTCTCGGTCCTTGTCGTCCTTCCTGCCCTTCCGGTTGCCGGCGTTGCCACGCCCCACCTCGTCCTTCAGCGCGTCCAGGGTGAGAGAACGTCGCTCGCCCTCCCGGCTCCGGAGCGTGACCGTGTCTCGCCAGATGTCCACGGCCACCACCTTCTCGCTGCCCAGCGACGTCTGCAGCACCTTCCCCTCCCGGGGGAACCGGCGCCGAGCCTCGATGTAGGTGCGGTGCTCGTACATCAGGCAGCACATGAGGCGCCCACAGCACCCCGAGATCTGCGCGGGGTTGAGGGAGAGGCGCTGGTCCTTGGCGAGCTGCAGGCTCACGGGCTTCAGCTCAGGGAGCCAGGTGGAGCAGCACAGCTCCCGTCCGCAGCGGCCCACGCCACCCAGGAGAGCCGCCTCGTCACGCACGCCGATCTGGCGAAGCTCGATGCGGGTGCGGAAGGTCCGGGCAAGATCCCGCACCAGCTCCCGGAAATCCACCCGCCGGTCGGCGGTGAAGTAGAGGAGCAGCTTGTTCCTGTCGAACTGCCACTCGGCCTCGGTGACCTTCATCTTGAGCCCGTGGCGCTCCACGAGCTTGCGTGCTTCCCCGCGAACCCGGTCCTCGTCACCCCGCAGCGACTCGGCGCGCTGGACCTCATCCTCCCGGGCCAGGCGCAGCACCCGCTTCTCCGGCGTAGGGGTGGCGCATCCTCCGGAGGACGCCGAGCACTTGCGCTCCGCGATGACGCCCACCGCGGACACCTCGCCCAGGTCCTCGCCCCGGTCGGCCTCCACCACCACGGAGACTCCCGGACGAAGCTCCAGGTCCGCGTACGAGAAGTACGCTCGTCGGCTGCCCTTGAAGCGGACCTCGGCGAATCCTGCCATGGCCGCTGACTCCCCTATCTGCAAAACGCGGATGTCCGCGCCGGAAACAACACGACCTCGGCCCCTAGACCGTACGCCAGGAGCCGATGGCCTCGTACTTGGCCCACCGCTGCTCGAGCAGCTCGTCGATGCTCATCGCGGTGAGCTCGTCCAGGACCCGGCCCAGAGCGTCGCCCACGTTGGAGGCCGCCCGGTCCCAGTCGCTGTGGGCGCCGCCGGCGGGCTCGGGGATGATCTCGTCGCACACGTTCAGCTCCGCCAGGTTGCCCGACGTCAGTCGGAGCGCCTCGGCCGCCTTCTCCCGGTGCTCCGCGGACCGCCACAGGATGGCGGCGCACCCCTCGGGCGAGATCACCGAGTAGATGGCGTGCTCCAGCATGAGAATGCGGTCGGTGACACCGATGCCCAGCGCACCTCCGGACATGCCTTCTCCGATGACCACGCTCACGGTGGGTACGCGCAGTCGCGCCATCTCCCGCAGGTTCATGGCGATGGCCTCCCCGATCCCACGCTCTTCGGCGCCGATGCCGGGATAGGCTCCGGGCGTGTCGATGAAGATCACCACGGGACGTCCGAACTTCTCGGCCTGGCGCATGAGGCGTAGCGCCTTGCGGTACCCCTCGGGGTGGGGCATGCCGAAGTTGCGGCGGAGGTTCTCCTTCATATCCCGGCCCTTCTGCTGGCCGATGACCATGACGGAGCGGCCGCCGAGCCGTGCCCAGCCCGCCACCACGGCCTCGTCGTCCCGGAAGGACCGGTCTCCGTGGAGCTCGATCCACTCCTGGAACGTCCGTTCCACGTAGTCCAGGGTGTACGGACGCCGCGGATGCCGCGCGACCTGGACCTGCTCCATGGGACGCAGGCTCTCGTAGGTCTGCTCCTTGAGGGCCTGGAGCTTCTCGCGCAGGACCACGACTTCCGCAGAGACGTCGATGCCTTTGCGGTCGGCCAGGTCGAGAAGCTTGTCGATCTGTCCCTGGATCTCGACGATGTCTCGCTCGAACTCGAGGTGCGGCGTGGTGGCCACGTGCCTGATTCTCCATCGGAATGCGAGGGTCCGCTCCGGGGGAGGTAAGCTCGCCGCTCTCGGGCGGGCTTGGCAAGAAGATCACCCGATACCGCGGATGACCTCGAAGGGCTCGACCTCGACGAAGCCGCTGAGGCGGCCCCAGTAGCGGGCATAGGCCTGGGCCATGCGGGGCGCCAGGTCCGGGCGGGCTCCATACGCCGTGAGCGCATCCATCTTGTCCATCATCTCGTCGGCGACCTTCTCGAAGCGTGTGGGTCGGAACTCCGGCCCCGTGGTCGCCGTCTGATACCCGAGAACGAGGGGCACGTCGTCCAGCGTAGCCTGTGCAACCCTGAAGGCCTCGCGGCGGGCCGGGTGCTCGTCGTCCATGGCGGGTACGTAGGCTACCTGCGGCCGGAGCTCCCTGACCAGGCCCTGAAGGAGCGTCACCCGACCCTCGGTATCCTCCAGCGCGGCCTTGTCCAGCTCGAGGCGGCTGTCCAGGGCCCTTGCCGCCCTCGACGCGGCAACCAGCTCCGCGTCTCCCGGATCCCTCTCGTCGGGGCACAGCGGCACGATGACCACCTCCAGCCCGCGCAGCCGGTGCTTCAGGAGCGTGCCGCCGCAACCCATCTCCACGTCGCCCACGAGGCCGCCCACCGCCAGCACGACGGGACGGGTGAAGCGCTCCGTCGTGCCCAGGAGGTCACTCACCTTCCGGAGGAAGTCGGTCTTCTCCAGGGGCTTCTGGAGAAGCTCCATCGCGCCGGCCCGGAACGCCTCCTCCTGGTAGTCGATCGAGGTGTAGCCCGTGATGGCGAGGATGGGGAGGGACGGGTGGATCGAGCGCGCGAGCCTGCACAGCTCGAAGCCGTCCATGCCCGGCAGGTTGAGGTCGGTGACCAGGAGGTGCCATTCCTTCTCACGCAGGAGCCTGGCCGCGTGGTCACCGTCCTGGGAATGGAAGACATGGAACTCTCCAGGCGCTTCCTGGAGGAACTCCTGCACCAGAAGCGCCTGGTCGAAGGCGTCTTCCACGAAGAGCAGGCGGATGGTCTGAGGGTCGGCTGCGCTCACAGGCGCTCCCTGGGGCAGAATGGAGGCTCAGAGAAGAAGATACGGTCCGGGGCGGCGCAAGACAGAGCCCCTTGATCCCGTCGCCCTCGGAGTGACCGCCTCAGCGTGGGCTGGTCTCGGGGGCCGGACCCGCGTCGGTCAGGGCGTCGGCGGCATCCCCGGCGGCGGGCTCGGGCAGAAGGAACCAGACGATGAGCCCCATGGCCAGGAGGAAGACGGCGCCCAGGACGGCGTTGGACACGTACCCCGGGCCGGCGAAGAGAATCCCGGCAACGGCGCCGCCCACGGCGAATCCGATCTGCCCCAGCGCCACGGTGAGGCTCATGAGAGAGCCCCGGCGCTCGTCGTGCACCAGGGCCGTGAGGAGGGCCGAGAAGGGGCTCGTCCGCATGGCCACGAGCATCATGAAGACGAAGAAGAGGGGGTATGCGACCCACACCTCCCGGACGACGAATGGAGTGGCCACCATGACGACGGAGAGCCCGATGCAGGCCAGCAGGACCATGACCCGTCGGCCGACGCGGTCGGACAGGTGCCCCGCCTGGGGGCCGGTGACCACGTTGGCGACGCCGCCCAGGAGGTACATGGTGGCGATCCGGTCCGGACCGATTCCCCTGGCCCGCTCGAGCCAGGTCGGGAGGTAGACCAGGTAGAGGGAGATCCCGAGGAACATGACGAAGTACGCCGCCGCCGCCCACCGGACCTCGTGTCGGCGCAGCATCCCCGCGTAGTCGCGGATCGCCTTGCGAACGCTGAGCCGGCCCTCGGTGCGCTTCACTGGCGGTTGGGGCACCCGGAAGAAGAGGAGCGCGACGGTGGCGGCCATGGTGACGGCGAACATGTAGAACGGCGCCCGGAACCCCCAGCGGCCGGAAAGGACGATGCCCACGGGGATGCCCACGATCTGGCCCACCGCGGAGCCGCTCATGACCCACCCCGTGGCCCAGCCCCGCCGGTGGTAGGGAAAGTAGTCGCCGATGTAGGAGACGGCAGCGCCGCTCAGCATGCCTCCGGCACACCCGGCGAAGAGACGCACCCCCACGAAAGAGGCATAGTTCTGGACGAAGCCATGGAGGATCAGGGCCACGGTCATGGTCCCCGTGCCGATGAGCAAGATGCGGCGTCTTCCGATCTTGTCGGAAACGGGACCCGCCAGGAGTGCGAAGATCCCCACCATGAGGGTGTAGGCCGAGACCAGCGTCCCCAGCGCCGCGTCGGCGATGCCCAGCTCCGCCCCGATCTGGGGGAGGATGGGCGAGATGATCATGGTCTGGCTCGCGCTGGAGAAGACCAGGAGCCAGAGCGTGAAGACGATCAGGTACGGGGAGGGCCGGCGGACGTTCATCCACCGGCGCCGCGAGCGAGGGCGAGGGTGGGGATGCCTCCCGACATCGCCGCTCCGAGTGCCCCGAGGCGCGGCCTCGCCGCCATCAACCGCCGGTCCGATGGAGCAGCATGGCGTGGCGCTGGTCTGTGGGCATGAGCACCAGGTTGATGACGTCCACGTGGTCGGGGGTGTTGGCCACGTACACGACGGCGTCGGCGATGTCGTCCCCCGTCAGGGGGGTGGTGTCGGCGTATACGCTCTTCGCCCGCTCCGTGTCTCCGTGGAAGCGCACCTCGCTGAACTCGGTCTCGGTGAGGCCCGGGTCCACGCTGGACACCCGTACCTTGGTGCCCAGGAGGTCCATGTTCATCCCCTCGTTCAGCGCCCACACGGCGAACTTCGTGGCGTTGTAGACCGCGCCTTTGGGATACACCCACCTTCCGGCGATGCTGCCGATGTTGATCACGTGCCCGGCGTTTCGGGCCACCATGTGCGGGAG
This sequence comes from Gemmatimonadota bacterium, assembly GCA_050114675.1. GTDB lineage: Bacteria > Gemmatimonadota > Gemmatimonadetes > Longimicrobiales > Gaopeijiaceae > SZUA-318. The sequence goes on from JASFRY010000075.1 coordinate 7,154, forward strand.
GAAAGCCCGCGTCACGTACAGGAGGCCCTTCACGTTGGTGTCGATCATGTCCTCCCAGTCGTCGATATCCCCCTCGTGGAGCTTGTCCAGGCCCCTGGCCTTTCCGGCGTTGTTGACGAGGATGTCAGGGAGAAGCCCCTCCGACTCCAGCTCCTCCACGTAGCTCATCACCGCGGCTCGGTCCGTGACGTCCACGGCGTCGGCCCGGGCCTCCACGCCGTGGGCTCGGGAGAGGGATGCCGCCAGTTCCGACACCCGTTCGGCCCGGCGGGCCGACAGGAGGAGGTGGGCTCCCTGGGCGGCGAAGGCACGGGCGCAGGCCTCGCCGATTCCGGCTGAGGCGCCGGTGATGAGGACGCGCTTCTCGGCGATTCGATTCATGACTTGGATGTGTGCAGGGTGGGGGCCCGGGAAACCGCTTCCACGGGTCGGTTCGGAGAGGATCACACGGCGACGGGGCTGCCGCAACCAGCCCCGCGCTGCCCGGTCCACCCCGGGTCCGTGCCCGTTCCCCTGGCGGCGCGTGTGCGTCGGGCACTACCGTGGCGGGTTCCTGGTCCAGCCACCGGAGTCTCCATGAACCGCAAGCAGGTCGGCGCCTGGGCGCTCTTCGACTTCGCCAACTCGGTCTATCCGGCGGTGATCCAGACCGCCGTGTTCTCCATCTACTACACGTCGGTGGTCGTGGGGAACGATCAGGGCCAGGGGGACTGGTGGTGGGGCCGAGCCGTCTCCACGTCCGTGCTCATCGTCGCCCTCACGTCCCCTCTCCTCGGCGCCATCGCCGACCGGGGTGGCGTGCGCAAGAAGTTCATGATGGTCTACACGGCCCTCTGCCTGGTGGGGGTCGCCCTCTTCACCACGCTGGGGCCGGGAATGGCGATCCGGGGGTTCGTCCTCTACGTCATCGCCAACGTCGGGTTCGAGGGGGCTCTGGTCTTCTACAACGCCTACCTCCCGGACATCGCGCCCCGGGACAAGCAGGGATGGGTGTCGGGGCTGGGCTTCGCCGTGGGGTACCTTGGCTCGGCGCTGGGCCTCCTCATGGCGCTGGCGTTCGTGCCCGATCGCATGGACCTGGTGTGGCTGTCCACCGTGGCCTTCTTCGGGATCTTCTCCGTCCCCACGTTCCTCCTCCTGCCCCGGGACGAGCCCGGTGACATGGCGCTGGGGCGGGCGGCGGTGTGGGGCCTCACCCATTTCCGGACCATCATGGGGGAGGTGCTGGGTCATCGGGAGCTCCGCCGCTTTCTTCTCGCCTTCTTCTTCTACATCGACGGCATCCTCACCGTCATCGTCATGGCCGGGCCCTTTGCCGAGCACACGTTCGGCTTCGGCAGCCGAGAGGCCATCCTCCTCTTCTTCATCGTCCAGTTCGCGGCCCTGGCCGGCGCCCTGGCGTTGGCGAAGCCCACGGACACGCTGGGGCCGAAGAAGGTGCTCACCGGCTCGCTGATCCTCTGGATCGTCGTCGGTTGCGCCGTCTACCTGGTCCGGAGCCCTACCGTCTTCTTCGCAATGGCCGTGGTGGTGGGCTTCGGCCTCGGGTCCGTCCAGGCGGCCAGCCGGGCCCTCATGTCGTCGCTGGTGCCCGACGGAAAGGAGGCGGAGATGTTCGGCTTCTACGCCTTCTGCGGGAAGTCGTCGTCCATCCTGGGCCCCACCCTCTTCGGCTACATCGCGGCCGCCACGGAGGGCAACCAGCGCCTGGCCATCGTCGCCCTCACGAGCCTCATGGCCCTGGGTCTGGTCCTCCTTCAGCGCGTGGAGGATCCCCGGGGCGGGAGCTCGCAGCCCGGAGCTGGCGCATCACCAGCACGACCAGCGTGAGGAGGGTGAGGGGCGCGGCGAAGAAGATCAGCACGGCGCGGATGAGGTCTTCACCGGCGTGCTCGGTGTGGGAGAGCACGAGGTAGAGGAGATAGGCGCCGTAGTAGCCCAGGAAGACCCACCCTTCCCATCGGGAGATGCTCCATCCGGTGAAGAAGATGGGGAGGCAGGCCACCGACACCGCCAGCATGAGGGGGAAGTCGAAGGTCAGGACACCCTCGGGGACGCCGATCCCGGCCGGGCCTGCGGCGATGCTGGCGACGCCCAGCACCACAAGGGCGTTGAAGATGTTGCTGCCCACCACGTTCCCCACCGCGATGTCCCTCTGGCCCCGGACGGCGGCGACGAACGACGTGGCCAGCTCCGGGAGAGAGGTCCCCGCCGCCACTACCGTGAGGCCGATGATGAGCTCGCTCACCCCCACGGCTCGGGCCAGTGCTTCGGCGCCTCGCACCAGGAAGTGGGCGCCGGTGACAAGAAGCACCAGGCCAAGGCCGATCCAGAGGAGTTGGAGCGGAAGGTACGGAGCAGGCGGAGCCTGCCCGTCGCCCTGGACCCGGTGGGATGACCGGGCGGTCATGCCCTCGACCGCGCGAGACTCGTCGAGGCTCGGCCCGCCCCCGTTGCCCTCCGCCTCGAGGCCCGCGCGGACGAGGAGGAAGGTGTAGAGGATGCCCAGCGCCAGGAGGAACGCTCCCTCGAACCGCGTGATGCGTCCGTTCAGAGAGAGGAGAAGGACGAGCGCGGCGGTGCCGATCATCACCGGGACGTCGAGGCGCACCAGGTGCCGGTGCACGACGAGGGGACGGATGACCGCGGCGCCCCCCAGGACGACCAGGATGTTGAAGATGTTGCTTCCCAGCACATTGCCCAGCGCCACGCTGCCGTCCCCGATGATCGCCGATCCCACCGACACGGCCACCTCGGGCATGCTGGTGCCGAAGGCGACCACCGTGAGCCCGATGAGGAGGGGGGACAGGCCCAGACGCAGGGCGAGCGCCGCAGCGCCACGCACCAGGAGGTCGGCACCCAGGGTCAGGATCCCGATGCCCATCACCAGGTGGAGCACCGGGAGCCCAGGGACGGTGCCCATCACTTGTCGAGGGCGCCCGCGTCCAGTGCCAGCAGCGTGCCCAGGAGCACGTCGGCGCCCCGGGTCACGTCCTCCGGCTCGGTGAACTCCTCGGGGGCGTGGCTGATGCCGTCCACCGACGGAATGAAGATCATCCCTACGGGCCCCAGGTGCGCCATGCTCTGGGCGTCGTGCCCGGCCCCGGAAGGCATGCGACGGGTGGACAGCCCGAGCTCCTGCGCCGTGTTCTCCACGACATCGCGGATCCGGGGGTCGGTGGGCGCCGCCTCGCTCACGTAGAAGCGCTCGAACGAGAAGGTCGTGCCCGTGTCACGCCCGATGGCCTCGGCCCGCTCCTCCAGCCGGCCGAACACCGACTCGATCTTCTCCATGGCCAGGTCGCGGATCTCCAGGCTCAGCGTGACCCTTCCGGGGATCACGTTGGGGGCACCCGGCTCGGCCGCGATGCGGCCCACGGTCGCCACCTGGGTACCCGAAATGGAGCGCACGGTGGTGTAGACCGTGTCGACGAAGCGGGCTGCGCCCACCATGGCGTCACGGCGCCGATCCATGGGCGTGGTGCCGGCGTGGTTGGCCCTGCCCTCCACGGTGACGTTCCACCGCATGATCCCCACGATGCCTTCCACCACGCCAATATCCTGACCGTCAGTGTCCAGGAGGGCTCCCTGCTCGACGTGGAGCTCCAGGAACGCCTCGACGGATCCGTAGGGACGGGCGGCTTCGCCCAGGCGGTCGGGGTTTCCTCCCACCCGGCGCAGACCCTCGCCGATGGTGTACCCCGACGCCGTGACGATCTCCAGCTCGGCGGGTTCCACCTCGCCGGCCAGGGCCCGGCTTCCGGTCTTGCCCCCCTCTTCGTTGGTGAAGATCACGAAGTGCAGGGGGTGCCGCGTGGGCAGGTCGTGGTCCGCCAGGGTCCATGCCGCCTCCACGGCGGCCATGGATCCGACCTGTCCGTCGTAGTTTCCACCTTCGGGCACCGAGTCGATGTGGGAGCCCAGGACGAGGGGCTTCAGCTCCGGGTCGGAGCCACCACGGCGTCCCCACAGGTTGCCGGCGACGTCCACGGAGACGTCCAGCCCGGCTCCACGCATGAGGTCCGACACCCACGCCCGGGCCTTCAGGTCCGCGTCGGAGAACGCCACGCGGCTGACGCCTCCCTGGGGGTTGGCGCCGAAGCGCGCCAGCTCGGCGAGGCGTTGGTTGAGACGAGCCCCGTCGACCCGCGGCTCCTGCGGAGAGGGGGCGAAGGCGCGGGCGGCGCCCACTCTCAGAGAGGTGGGGAGCGCGAGCCCGGCCACGGAAGCGCCGGCGAGTCGGGTGAAGTGACGTCGATTCATGACGCCCAAGGTGTCCCCTGGAGGGGGCGGGCGTCCAGGGGCGGGCCCCTCGAGCCGGTTCGAGGGTACATGCCCATATGAAGCTGCCCCGTCGCCGGACCGTGCTCTTCTCCGGGCTTATCATCCTGGTCCTGCCCGTGGTGCTCCTCGTGGGCCTGCCGTGGCCATGGGTGCTGCGCTGGGTGGAGCCGGCGCGGACCTCGTTCATGCTGTTCCGGGCCCGGGAAGCGGCCCGGGACGGGACGCACCTGTCCTTCGCCCACCGGCCGGTCCCCCTGGAGGAGATCCCCGGGGACCTGGTGCAGGCCGTCCTGGTGTCGGAAGACGACCGCTTCAGGGAGCACCACGGCGTGGACTGGAAAGCGCTGGCGGAGGAGGTCCATT
>JASFRY010000076.1:0-11564 GCA_050114675.1 Gemmatimonadota bacterium
ATTCCCCAGCATCGTGGGGAGCGGGGAGAACTCGGTCCTGCTCCACTACGACACCAACCGCCGTACGACCCAGAGTGGAGATCTGGTGGTGATGGACATCGGCGCCTCCTACCACGGCTACACTGCCGACGTCACCCGGACGATTCCCGTGAGCGGCAGCTTCACCGACGACCAGCGCGCCATCTACGACATCGTCCTGGAGGCCCAGGAGGCGGGCATCCGGGCCATCAGGGCGGGGGCGCCCTACAGCGCGCCCTCCCGCGCAGCCGTGGCCGTGCTGGCCAAGGGCCTGGCGAAGCTGGGCCTCATCGACGGCCCCATGGACATGGCGGGGCTGCAGCGCTTCTTCCCCCACGCCGTGGGCCACTATCTGGGGCTCGAGGTCCACGACGTGGGCACGTACGGGACCCTGGAGCCCGGCGTCGTCGTGACGGTGGAGCCGGGGATCTACATCCGGCCGTCCGAGGACGTGGATCCCCGGTGGTGGAACCTGGGGGTGCGCATCGAGGACGACGTCCTGGTCACCGACGGAGATCCGGAAGTGCTGTCCGCCGGGGCCCCGAAGGACCCCGGCGAGATCGAAGCGCTGATGCGTCCGGCCGAAGGGAGCTGAGCCCCCTGATCCGCCGAGCGAAGGTCGGGCCGCTCCCGGGCGGCCCGACCTAGTCGGCGGCTTCGGCCACCGCGTCCAGCGCCGGAACGGCCGGCGGCATCCCCTCCCACTCCCGGTCCACCCGGTCGATGTAGACCGAGGCCGAGATGTCGCCGCACACGTTGAGGGTGGTGCGGCACATGTCCAGGATCCGGTCGGCGCCCAGGATGATGGCGATCCCCTCCGGGGGCACGCCCACGGTGGCCATGACCAGCATCATGAGGGGGAGTGACCCGCCGGGCACGCCGGCGGCGCCCACGGCGGTGAGCACCGCGAGCACCACCACGATGATCTGCTGGGGCAGGCTGAGGCCCGCCCCGAACACCTGGGCCAGGAAGAGAACGGTGACGCCCTCGTAGAGCGACGTCCCGTTCATGTTCATGGTGGCCCCCAGGGGAAGCACGAAGCCGGCGATCTTGGGCTGGACGTCCAGCTCCTTCTCCGCGGTGGCGATGGAGGTGGGCAGCGTCGCCATGCTGGACGAGGTGGAGAACGCCGTGATGATGGGTGCGTCCACGCTTCGCCAGAACGTGATCGGGTTCATCTTCCCGAAGACCTTCACCAGCGTCGAGATCCCGAAGGTGGCGTGGAGCGCCAGGCCCACGACGACCACGAGGATGTACATGCTGAGCTGCTGCAGGATGCCCCAGCCGAACTGCGACGTGATGCCGAAGATGAGGGCGAACACGCCGTAGGGGGCCAGCTTCATGGCCATGTCGATGATCTTGATGACGGCATCGGCTATGCCGTCCAACACGGCGATGACGGGGTCCGCCTTGGTCTTGGGGATGAGCGTGAGGGCGGCACCGAAGATGAGGGAGAAGAAGATGAGCGCCAGCATGTCCATGTCCGCAGCCGCCTGAACCGGGTTGCGCGGGACGATGTTGACGAAGGTGGAGACGCCGAAGTCCACCGGGCCCGACTGGGCCAGGCCGCCCCCCTCCTGGGAGAAGCGGGTCATGAGCTCGTCGCGGATCTCGGGCGAGAGCCCTCCGCCGGGCCGGACCGTGTTCACCAGGGTGAGGCCGATGGTGGCGGCGATGAGGGTGGACAGGAGGAAGTAGCCGAACGTCCTCCCGCCCAAGCGGCCCAGGGTCTTCATGTCGCCGATGCCCGCCACGCCCAACGCGATGGACGTGAAGACGATGGGCACCACCGTCATGAAGAGCATGCGCAGGAAGATCTGGCCGATGGGGTAGGCCACGTTGTCGGTGACCGCGCGCACCCAGGCGGCATCGCCGAAGAAGGCGTTGGTGAGACTCCCGACCAGTGCGCCGAGCACCAGACCCAGAGCGATCTTGGTATGTAGCTTCACGCGGTTCCTCTCCTCGCGTTGCTGAGCATGGGAAGCAGCCAACTTACGGGCCCTTGCAGGGCCCTGACAACGGATCGGGAGGGTGTAGGGAGGGTCAGGGTTCCATACGGACGTCGGTGCCCCGTATGACATCCCCTTCCAGGATAACGTCCACGACGTCCATCCCCGAGACCACCTCGCCCAGGATCGTGTAGTCGTGGTCCAGGCGCACGTTGTCCACGAGGTTCACGTAGATCTGCCCGTCGCCCGTATCCCGGCCGCGGGTGGAGACGCCCACGGTGCCGCGCCACTGGACGGGAAGCCCCACCTCGTCGCGGGTGAAGGCGCCGTGGCCGGCGTATTCGTTGGCGCCGGGACTTCCGCCCTGGACGACGAAGTTGGGCACCACGCGGTGGAAGGTGAGGCCGTCCAGGGCGTGGGTCCGCACCATCTCGTAGAGGCGGAAGGCGTTGGTGGGCGCCACCCACGGCCACAGGCGGATCTCCACGTCACCGCCTTGCAGCATGTGCAGCACCAGGGTCGCCCGCTCCATGGCCCGAAGCTGCCCGGCGGAGGGAAGGGGGAGACGAGGGGCACTCCGGGGAGCCGCCAGATACCGCTTCCCCGTCCACCGCTCCAGCGCCGCCGCGGCGCGGCGCGCCACCGCCGGGTCGAAGTCCCGCAGATAGGGCTCCACGGCGTCCACGGTGGTGGTGTCCCCCAGGGCCTCCACCACCTCCAGGAGGGCGAGGCGTGGATCCCTGGACGTCTCGGCTCCCTTCCGGCTCAGTCGGTGGAGGGTCTCCAGGGCGGCGGCCAGCGCACCCTCGCGCCGCCGTGGGTCGGTGACGGCATGGAGCCGCGGTGCCACGGCCAGGATGACCTGGGGTGCGTCGTCGCGGGCCAGGGCGGTGATCAGGAGGGAGTCGGCGGCGGGACCGGCCATCCCGCCCAGGCCTGCCAGCGCCGCTGCGCGCACGTTGGCGTCCACGTCGCGGGTGAGATCGCGGAGCAGGGCTCCATCGTCCACGGCAGGGGCGACGCGGGCCGCCCAGGTGCGGACGAACGGATCGGGGTAGCCGGCGAATCTCCCGAGCAGCGGCTCCGCCCGCCGTGGCGCCACCGCCGCCAGGCTCGCCAGGGCGTGGACGGCTTCGTGCCACGCGCCGGAGGGGGCGGAGGGAAGGCTCGCCGCGACGGAGGCCAGCAGTCGGGTCTGGGACCCAGGGTCTGGGCAGGGGCGGTCCAGGCCGTCCAGGGCCACGAGCCGCACGGCGGTGTCCGGGTCGTCGGTGGCCAGGGTGAGGAGCCGGGCGCAGCGGGACGCGTCGCGCTGCGCGGCCGCCAGGGCCCGGACGCCCTCGAGGCGCACCCGCGGCTCCCGGTCCCTCAGGGCACGCTCCACCAGGTTCTCCGCGTCTTCGGGCGCCATCCGCGCCAGGCTCGCCGCCGCGGCTCGCCGCACGCGCACGTCCAGGTCGTCCATGGCGCGTGCGGCCCGACCGGGCCCCAGGAGACCGCGGGAGGTCAGAGCGAGGATGGAGACCTCCCGGACCCGGGGCGCGTCGGGATCGTCGCTGGGATAGGTGACCATGGCGCCCAGGCGCGCCACCAGGGCGGCGGGGACGGCTTCGGAGCTCCCCCGCAGGAAGGACTCCATGCCCAGCGCCACCCCCAGCATCTGGGGTGTGGACGGCCACGCACCCCTGGGGCCGCGGCTCAAGGCCACCAGGGCCAGGCCCGCGTCTCGTCGTCGCTCGCCGGTCAGGGAGAGGCGTCCCAGAGATCGGGCGAGCACGGCGCGGACCACGGGATCGTCCTCCCGGCGGGCGCGGCGCAGGAGCGGCGACAGCACGGTCGATCCGTTCGCGCCGTGGACGGCCTGGGCCAGGGCATTGGCTGCGGCCGCACGCACCGACGGGTCGGGATCGTCGAGCCTCTCCTCGATGGGGCCGGCCAGGCCCGGCTGTTCCAGGCGTCCCAGGGCGCGCACCCCCACCGCCCGGAGCCACGCGGCACCGTGGTGCGTCGCCTCCAGGAGGATGTCGAGCTCGCGGCCGCCGGCGGGCCTGGCGTCCTCGGCGGCGACCACGCGGAGAAACGCCTGGGCCTTCAGGTCCGGGGGCCCGGAGTCGAGGGGCGCACAGGCGCCCAGGAGCGCGATGGCGGAAAGGACGAGACCCGGGGAGCGAAGCGTCATGGTCCGGACTCCGTTGCCCCCGGGTCAGAAGGTGTAGGAGACCCGTTGCGGCTCGCCCGAAGGCGCGCCGGCCGCCGGTTCCAGGAGCAGCACGATCTGCTGCGCGTCGGAGCCGAAGACGCCCCGGTAGAGATCGCCGAGGGGATCCAGGTCGTACCGGAGCGTCCGCTCGACCAATGCCTCGCAGGTGTCGCCGCCCGCGTCGTGGGCGAGGGCGACGCCCACCTCGGCCGGGTCCGCCAGCCGCCAGTCGGTCCACACCACCGCGTCCAGGTCGTGGGGTGCGCACTCTCCGGCGAAGGAGACGTCCAACTCCAGGATGTCATCCACGACACGGACATCCACGATCTGCACTTCGTCCCGGCCGAAGCCGTCCAGACCGTCGAACTGGGACAGGACCACCGGAGGCGTGCCCTCGTAGAGGAGCTGGAGGGTCCGGACCAGGTCCTGCAGGGGCTCGGGGAACTCCGAGGGGCTTCCGCGGAAGCTCCTGACCTGGAGGCCCGAGGAGTAGATGACCAGGTAGTCGAAGGCGTCGCAGCAGGCCGTCCCGAAATCGGCGGGGCGACCGGCCGTGGGCAGGCCCGAGGCGTTCACCGCGTCCAGGATCGCGCCGCGCTGGCCCGGCGTGAGGCGGAGCAGGACCTCACCCTCCTGGAAGGAGCAGCCGCTCGTGCAGCGAAGCCCGGTCACGTCGCCTCCGGTGTCCACCTGGTAGGCGTAGTCCACCCCGGCCACGCCCCCGGTGACCGAGACCTTCACGGTGGCTTGCTCCGCCGGCTCCGGTCCGCTGATCTCGAAGGCGCAGCCGGAGACCCACGGGGCGCACAGGACCAGGAGGGCCAGGGAACGGAGGAAGGGGCTCATGGGCGTGGGTCCGGGAACACGGCGCGCAGGGAGAGGGAGGTGGGGGCGCACCTGCATAGGAGCATACCGACTTCCGCCTGACAAGGGGCGCCGCTCCGGGCGTGCTCCACGGGGGTCCGCGCAACGTTTGCGACACTCATGGCGTCCAATGTATTGTCTGTCATGATAGTTGCGCCTGTCCACTTCGCCGAGACGACCATGAGCGCTCCGGATCCCGAGACCTTCCTGCCGCTTACGACGCCCGAGTATCACGTGCTGTTGGCCCTGGGTGAAGACGCGCTTCACGGGTACGGCATGATGCGGGCGCTGGAGGAGAAGACCGGCGGCGCCGACACCCTTCTACCAGGAACGCTCTACACGACCCTGGCACGCATGGTGGAGCGGGGGCTCCTGGAGGAGCTCGACCGTCCCCCCGAGCCCGACGCCGATGCCCGCCGGCGCTACTACCGGGCCACGCGCCTGGGGATGGCGGTGGGGCGGGCCGAGTCGGCCCGGCTCGCCCGGCTTCTCCGGGTGGCCCACGGGTCGAGCCTGGCGCCGAGGACCTCGTGAGCGGGAGCCGGGGGGGCTGGTTGGCAACCCTCCTCCGCCTCGCGCTGTGGACACACCCGACCCGGGGCCGCACCCGGTACGGCGACGAGGTGGTGAACGCGGCCCGGGACCGCTATGAGGAGCTGAGAGGGGAGGGGAAGACCCGTGCGTGGAGCTTCGCGCTGCGGGCCTTCTGGGACGTGGCAAGGGCGGGGGTGGGGGAGCGTTGGACGGAACGTCGATCCGATGGAGGAGGGGAGGGGATGATGGGCAGAGGAGGATGGTGGATGGACCTGCGGGTCGCGGCGCGCACGCTGAGGAAGTCACCGGGGTTCACCCTGACGTCGGTGGTCGTCCTGGCGCTGGGCATCGGGGCGAACACCGCCATATTCTCGGCGATACGGGCGACGCTGCTGTCGCCGCCGCCCTATCCCCACGCGGACCGCATCGTCTTCCTGGACCTCACCGACTCGTCCACGGTGCGTCCCGCGACGCCGCGCGGCTTCCCGTGGTCCTATCCCAAGTACCACGTCCTGGAGGAGGCGCGGGGCCTGCCGCTGGAGGCCTCGGCGGCGTACGCACGCCGCTTCGTCACCCTCACCGGTCAGGGCACCGCCACCTATCTCACCGCCGAGTTCATCACGCCGGCCTACCTGGATGTGCTCGGTCTCGAACCCGCTCTGGGTCGGGACTTCGGCCCGGAGGACGACACCGATGGAGCCCCCCTGGAGGTGATGCTGGAGCATGGCCTGTGGCGGGAGCGCTTCGGGGCCGATCCCAGTGTCGTGGGCAGGACCGTTCAGCTCAACGGCCGGGCGGTCACCATCGTCGGCGTGGGGCCCCGCGGCTTCCGCGGACTCACGGGAGACGCCCGCATGTGGGTGCCCGTGCACACGGGCGCGACCCTCACTGCCCCCTTCCTCACCCGCGGTGCCCAGGCCCACTGGCTCCGGGTGGTGGCGCGTGCCCGGCCCGGCACCGACGTAGGGGCGCTGGACCGGCGCATGCGCGCCGTGGGCCGCGCCGTGGAGGAGGCGTATCCCGGAAACGACCCCACCGTGGTCTCCAGCGCGTCGGCGGAGAGCATGGTGTCGGCCCGGGTCAACGACCAGGCCCGGCGCTCTCTCCTGATCCTGGGGGCCGCGGCCGTGCTCCTGCTTCTCGTGGCCTGCGCCAACCTGGCCGGCCTCCTGGCCGCCCGCGCCAGCCATCGGTCCCGGGAGGCGGCGGTGCGCGTGGCGCTGGGCGCCGGGCGGTGGCGTGTCGCCCGGGGGTTCCTGGCCGAGGCGCTGGTTCTTGCCCTCCTCGGCGGCGCTCTGGCCGTGGGCGTGGCGGCGCTGGGGGTCGAGGGCCTGTCGGCGCTCTGGCCGCAAAGGTTCGTGGAGGCGAGCTGGAACGTGCGCGCAGCCTCGGTGGGCGGCGTGGGGGTAGACCGCTCGGTTCTGGCCTTCGCCGGAGGCATGGCCGTGCTGGTGGGGCTGCTCTTCGGCGCGGCTCCGGCGCTATCGGTGGGTCAGACGGATCCGGGTCGGGCGCTCAAGGGTGGGGCCGTTCCGGCCCGGCCCGGGCGGCGCAGGCTCAGCTTGCGAAGCACGCTGGTCGTAGGGGAGATCGCCATGGCGCTGGTGCTCCTGGTGGGGGCCGGCCTCCTCATCCGGTCGCTCCGGGAGCTGCAGCACGTGGACCGGGGGTTCCGGCCCGGGAACCTCGTGGCGTTCGGCTTCTCCATCCCCCGCACCAGCCCGCTCGCCGAGAACCGGGCCGCGTTCACCGAAGAGTACCTGGCACGCCTCTCGGGTCTCCCGGGCGTGAAGTCGGCAGCGCTGACGTGCGTGCTCCCCATGGCCGGCCACTGCATGATCGCCGGGATGCGTCGCGCCGGAGCCCGGACGTGGGATGCCCAGGCCGGGCCGCCCATCGGCATCCACTACGTCAGCGACGGCTTCTTCCGGACCCTGGGCGTCCCGGTGCTCCAGGGCCGGACGTTCACGTCGGAGGACCAGGCCGGCAGCCGGCCCGTGGTGGTGCTCAGCGAATCGGCGGCGAAGCGGTACTTCCCCGACGGGGACGCCCTGGGGAGCCCCGTGGCCATGACGACGGAGCTCACGTCGGAGGAGGGCGCCACGGCCGAGGTCATCGGCATCGTGGGCGACGTGCTCTACGATCGGCCCGAGCAGGGGATCATGCCCGAGGCCTACATCTCCCACAGGCAGGAAAGCGAGAGCGGCACCGTCGTCCTGCGCACGGACGGGGAGCCGCTGGCCGTTATCCCCGCTGCCCGTGCCGTCTTGGCCCGGATGGCGCCCGACGTGCCCATCTACGACATCCGCACGGCGGACGATGTCGAGGCTGCGGCGTCGGCGGACACCCGTGTCCTCGGGGTCCTCCTCTCCGTCTTCGCCGCCCTGGCCCTGGTGCTGGCATGCACGGGCGTCTGGGCGGTGGTCGCGTTCGCCGTGGCCCGGCGCACGCGTGAGCTGGGCCTCAGGGTCGCGCTGGGCGCCGACCCGGCGGAAGTGGTGCGCCTGGTGGTACGGAGCGGCGTGGGCTTGGCTGCCGTGGGATTGATCCTCGGATCCGGTGCAGCCTGGATGTCGAGCCGGCTCCTCGCCAGCGTGCTGTTCGGGGTGGAGCCCACGGATCCCGTGGCGTTCGTGTCGGCGGGAGCCGTGCTCTTCACCGTGGCGGTGCTGGCTGCCTGGCTGCCTGCTCGGCGGGCCACCCGGGTGGATCCCATGGAGGCCCTCCGGTCCGAGTGACCCACCCCTCCGTGAAGGGGCCCACGGCGTACAAAGTCCTGGCCGCGGGCCCTACGTCTGGGGGTACTGCTCCAACAGACGCCCCAGAATGGCCTCGAGCTCGGCCACGGTGCACCCGTCGAAGCGACGCTGGCACACGCCGTCGTACGCGGCGCACAGGCTTCTGCACGCAGGCTCGGGGATCATCTGGTCGGCCATGTTGAAGAGGATGTTGTCCTCCTTCATGATGTGGCTGCGGATGAGCGATACATAGCCGTTGGCCGCGTTGACCAGCTGCCGACGGGCGACGTGGTCCCCGGACCGGGCCGGCTCAAGGGCGTCGGCCATGGCCCGTGCGTACGCCCGGCCCTGTCGATGCTCCTGCAGCATGACGGCGATGGGACCCGCGTCGTGGGGCATTCCCAGCGACTCGAGCTCGGGGAAGAGGAGGTCCTCCTCCTTTCCGTGGTGCAGGGCATCGGCGTACAGGCGGATGAAGGAGACGCAGTCGCCCACGGCATCGAAGTCCAGCGCCCCCTCCGGATCCGAGACGATGCGCTCGAGCACGGCGGCCACGCGCAGGATGTTCCGGTGCTGGTCCCGGAGGAGCCTCGTCGGCGTGTCCCGGTCCATCACTCGGCCCCCGCCATCTCGTACAGCGGCTCGAACCGTGCGGTGAAGTGACGCAGGACCGGCGCCTGCTCCACGAAGCGGAACCCGCCGATGTCCTCCCGACGGTCCCATACGTCCAGCACCACGTCCACCAGGTAGTCGATCTGGCTCTCGGTGTAGACGCGCCGCGGAATGGCCAGACGGACGAGCTCCAGGCGGGACGGGATCTCCTCGCCCGTGTCGGGGTCCCGGTGCCCGAACATGACGGTGCCGATCTCCACGCTCCGGACGCCGCCCTCCAGGTAGAGCTCGGCGACCAGCGACTGGCCCGGCAGCTCCAGGGGCGGCACGTGGGGCAGGAAGGCCGCGGCGTCCAGGTAGACGGCGTGGCCGCCCGGGGGCTGGACGATGGGCACCCCGCCGTCGGAGAGGTGCTGGCCCAGCCAGCGCACCGACGCCACCCGATACGTCAGGTAGTCGGGATCCAGCACCTCCTCGAGCCCTACGGCGATGGCCTCCAGGTCCCGCCCCGCCAGGCCCCCGTACGTGGGGAAGCCCTCCGTGAGGATGAGGAGGTTCTCCTCCTGGCGCGACAGGGCGTCGTCGTTGGTGCACAGGAAGCCCCCGATGTTGGCCAGGCCGTCCTTCTTGGCCGACATGGTGCACCCGTCGGCCCAGGAGAACATCTCCCGGGCGATGTCTCGGACGCTCACGTCGGCGTACCCCTCCTCCCGCTGCTGGATGAAGTACGCGTTCTCGGCGAAGCGGCACGCGTCCAGATAGAAGGGAATCCCGTTCTTCCTGCACACCTCGCTCACCGCACGGATGTTGGCCATGGACACGGGCTGGCCGCCCCCCGTGTTGTTGGTCACGGTGAGCATGCAGATGGGCACCGCCTCCGCGCCACGCTCCTCGATGACGGCCTCCAGCCCGGCCACGTCCATGTTGCCCTTGAAGGGATGCTCCATGGACGGGATCAGCCCTTCGCCGATGGGCAGGTCCGTGGCTGTGGCCCCCGCGGCCTCGATGTTGGCGCGGGTGGTGTCGAAGTGGGTGTTGCTGGGCACCACCTGGCCAGGCCTGCAGACCGTGGTGAAGAGGATGCGCTCCGCGGCGCGCCCCTGGTGCGTGGGGATGACGTGCTTGAAGCCGAAGATGCGTTTGACCGCCGACTCGAAGCGGTACCAGGACTTGCTGCCCGCGTACGCCTCGTCCCCCCGCATCAGCGCGGCCCACTGATTGGCGCTCATGGCCGACGTGCCCGAGTCGGTGAGCAGGTCGATGAGCACGTCCTCCGCCCGGAGACGGAAGACGTTGTATCCGGCCTCCTTCAGGTACTCCATCCGCTCCTCGCGGGTGGTGAGGCGGATGGGCTCGACGACCTTGATCTTGAACGGCTCGATGATGGGCCGGCGACGGGGGGCTGGTGTCATGGGGTCACGACCACGCGAAGGGCCGCGCCGGAGCGCAGCGTGTCCAGGGCTTCTCCGATGTCCTCCAGGGGGAATCGGTGGGTCACGAGCTCGGAGAGGCGGATCCGACCCTGGCGCACCATCTCGATGGCCCGGGGATAGTCCACCGGGCGACACCCGAGGGAGCCCACCACTTCCAGCTCACGAAACATGACACGCCCCGAGTTCAGCGTCATGGTGTCGGGGCTGTAGCCCACGAACACGGCCCGGCCGCCCGTCTTGAGCGCGCCCAGGGCCTGCTCCTGGGTGGCCGGCTTGCCCACGGCCTCGAAGGTGACGTCGGCGCCCCCACCGGTGAGCTTGCGCAACGCCTTGTCCACCCGCTCCACCGTGGTCGGGTTGAGGGTCGCCGCGGCGCCCAGCTTGCGGGCCCACTCCAGCTTGTCGTCGGAGACGTCCACGGCCACGACCCGGGCGCCCAGGGCGGAGGCGATCTGGACCACGTTGATCCCCACCCCGCCGCAGCCGAAGACGACCACGGCATCGCCGGGCCGCACCTCTCCCCGGTTCACCACGGCATGGTAGGGCGTGGTGATGGCGTCGGCGATGATGGAGCCCTCCACCAGGGGGATCTCGTCGGGGAGCTTGAACGTGTCCTTGGCGGGTGCCACCACCAGCTCGGCGAAGCCCCCGTCGATGTTGTTGCCCAGCATCTCTCCGTGGGCGCACACGTTCTCCCGCCCCTCGCGACAGGCATCGCACGCACCGCACGACGTGACGGCCGCGATGAGGACACGGTCCCCTTCGGCCAGGTGGGTCACACCCTCGCCCACGCCGGCTACGGTGCCGGAGATCTCGTGCCCGAGGATCATGGGGGGCGTCTTGAAGGTGGGGGTTCCGTGGTCCAGGTAGTGGAGGTCGGTGTGGCACACGCCACAGCCGGCCACGCGTACGAGGACCTGTCCGGGGGCAGGAGTGGGATCCGGGACGTCCTGGACCGCCAGAGGCTGGTCGGGACCGAAGAAGACCGCAGCCTTCATGGAGCCTGCTCCTTACGGCGCTCGTTGCCGTGTATAGATGACCTTGAAGAGAGAAAGCGCGAGAGCGCAGCCCTCGCATTCCCGGGCCAGTTCGCCCGGGAGAACATCGTCCAGGAGGACGTCCTTGCCCGTCTGCTCGTAGAGCTCCTTGAGCTCGGCGAGACGCGGGGGCGAGCCGGTGAAGCGGCGGACCCAGCCGTCCCGGGCCAGCGCTCGGT
>JASFRY010000077.1:0-11556 GCA_050114675.1 Gemmatimonadota bacterium
GAAGGAGCGGCGCGCCGCGCGACGCGACCGAGCGCAGGAAAAGGAGGCGCGGGTCGAGCGCCGGGCCCTGAAGAAGCGTGTGCGAGCCGAGGAGGAGCGGGTCCATGGCCTGGAGCGCCGCGCGGTGGAGCTCCGGGAAGCCCTGGCCGACGAGGACCTCTACGCCGACGCCGAGGGGGTCCAGAAAGCCGTCTCGCTCAAGGCGGACCTTGCCACCGTGGAGCACGCGCTCTCCGAGGCGTTGGACGCGTGGGCGGATGCCGAGGAGGCACTGCAAGCGGAAGCGTCGCCGGAGGAGTGAACAAGACGACGGCTGCAGGGTTGCAAAGGGACCGACGCATTTGTTCATCGCATACGAGGCAACATCATGGCTTCAGCCAACCAGGGCGACACCGTCCATATCCACTACACCGGCCGTTTCGAGGACGGTACCGTCTTCGACTCGTCCGAGGGACGTGCTCCCCTGGAGTTCGTGCTCGGCTCCGGCCAGGTGATCCCCGGTTTCGACCGCGCCGTCGACGGTATGGAGATCGGCGAGGAGAAGACCGTCACCGTCGAGGCATCCGACGCCTACGGGGAGCGGCGCGAGGACCTCGTCATCAACGTCAGCAGGACCGATCTGCCCGACGGTCTGGAACCCGACGTGGGCCAGCACCTCCAGATGTCCACACCCGACGGCCAGACCTTCCAGGTGTCGGTGGTGGATACGAGCGACACCCACGTGGTGTTGGACGCCAACCACCCGCTGGCCGGCAAGGACCTCACCTTCGACATCCAGTTGGTGAAGACGGCCTAGCGCCGCCCCGGCGGGACCCACCCCCATGCGCGCCGTCGTCCTGAAGCGTCACGGCGCGCCCCACGTCCTCCGCGTCACCCGGGAACCCGACCCCCTGCCTGCCCCGGGGAGCGTCCTGGTGCGCGTGGAGGCCATCGGCATCAACTACGCGGAGATCCTCTCCCGGAAGGGGCTGTACGGGTGGGCGCCCCGTCGTCCGTACATCCCCGGCATGGAGGCCGCGGGCCGCATCGAGGCCGTTGGGGACGGCGTGGACCGGAGGCCCGGAGAAGCGGTGGCGGTGGGCGCCCAGTTCGGCTGCTACGCCGAGCGGGTGGTGGTGCCGGCGGCCCAGGCCCTGCCCGCCGTGCAGGGCTTCGGCGTCGAGGAGAACGCCGCGTTCCCGGTGAACTGGATGACGGCGTGGGTGGGCCTCATGGAGATGGCCCGGCTGCGGCCGGCGGACCGCGTGTCCGTCTCACCGGCTGGGGGTGGGGTCGGCACCGCCGCCGTCCAGATCGCCGCCGCGCTGGGGTGCGAGGTGGTGGCCCTTGCGGGCTCCGACGAGAAGCTCGTCAACGTCCGCGGGCTCGGTGCCCGGCGCACGGTGAACTACCGAAGACCCGGATGGCGGGAGGCCCTCGCCGAGGGGGGCCCCGTGGACGTGGCCCTGGAGATGGTGGGCGGCGACGTCTTTCGTGGTGTTCGCGACGCCCTGGCCCCCTTCGGCCGCGTGGTGGTGGCCGGCTACGCCGACCTGGACTACTCCCTCTGGAATCCGCTGTCGTGGTGGCGCGCGCTCCGCGGGATCCCCCGCATGAGCCTGAAGCGCATGTTCATGGGCTCCAACGGGATGCTCTCCACCCATCTCGGCTACCTCCTGGACGACGCCGAACGCCTGGAGCGGGTGTGGCGTGAGCTCGTCGACTTCGTGCGGCGCCACGACCTCCGCCCCCAGGTGGGCCACGTCCTGCCCTTCTCCATGGTGGCCGAGGCACACCGGCTCATCGAGTCCCGGAAGAGCTACGGCAAGGTGGTGCTCAGGGTCCAGGGAACCTCCCCACCGGCTTCAGCAGGAGGTCCTGGAAGTCGTAGCTGAAGTCCACGCTGGGCGACGCCGGCTTCATGGTGGCGCGCTCGATGCTGCCGTCGGGATTCAGCGCGAAGGTGATGAACGCGTCGGCCCGCAGCTCCCGCTCCCGCCAGCGGACCAGAAAGGTGTCGTACTGCCAGTGCACCAGGTCACCCACCAGGTCGGGTGAATGGCTGAAGCGGATCGCCAGATGGTCTCCCTCCTGCGCGATGTCCACGTCGCCGTACCAGGCGTCGCGGTACGTGCCCGCGTAGCGATCCAGGGAGAGCGACGGCGTGGACAGGCTGTCCCGTGCAGACGCGGCCCGGGCGTCCACGGCCGCCATGGCCGAATCCCGGCGCTCGGCCAGCCGGGCATACCCCTCGAGCCAATCGAAGGGCGGCGCCCCCAGGTAGTGGTCCACCACGTGGTAGGCGATGGCGTCGAAGGCACCGCCCGCCTCCTGGTTGGTGAGCACCACGACGCCCAGCTTCAGGTCGGGCACCATCATCACCCGGGACACGTAGCCGGGAAGCCCGCCGGTGTGGCCGATGACCCGGTGGCCCCGGAAGTCCCACACGCCCAGGCCCAGGGCGTAGAAGTTGAAGTGGTGGCGGAGCGGGGCCAGCTCCGGGGGCGGGTCTCCGAAGGGCATGGGGGTCACCGGTGCCCACAGCTGTCGTGTCACCGAGGGCTCGAACACCCGCGGTCCCCCCGACGCCACCCGCCCCGAGTCCAGTTGGACCATGACCCACCTTGCCATGTCCCGGGCATTGGAGAAGATCCCCCCGGCGGGATTGACCGCATCGCCGTGATAGGGGGTCACCGCCCGTACCGTGCCGTCGACCCGCGCGTGGGGGGTGGCCGCGTCGTCCACGTCCTCGGGGTTGGACAGTCGCACGTCGCTGCCGGTCATACCCACCGGCTCCAGGATGCGCGTCCGCACGAAATCTTCCCACGGCATGCCGCTCACGGCCTCGATGACCTCGCCGGCCACGGGGTAGAGCACGTTGTCGTAGGCGTATGCGCTCCGGAAGCTCGTGGCGGGCGGGATGTAGCGGAGCCGCTGCACCAGCTCCTTGCGCGTGAAGTCGGTGGGCGGCCAGAACATGAGGTCGCCGGCGCCCAGCCCCAGCCCGCTCCGGTGCACGAGGAGGTCACGCACCGTGATCTGCCGCGTGACCCACGCGTCGTACATGGCGAAGTCGGGGAGGTAGCGCACCACCGGGGCATCCCACTCCAGCTTGCCGTCCTGCACGAGGATGCCCAGCGCCGTCGCCGTGAATGCCTTTGTGTTGGACGCGATGCCGAAGAGCGTCCGGGCGTCGACGGGGTCCGCCGCGCCGAGCTTGCGCACGCCGTATCCCCGGACCAGGACCACCTGGTCGTCCTTCACGATGGCCACGGACAGGCCCGGCACCTCGAACCGCTTCATCACCCGGGCCACGTAATCGTCGAACCCCGGCGGGGGTGCGGCCTGGGCGCTCGTGGGCGCCGGCGCCACGGCAAGTCCCGCCGCCAGGAGCAGCGCCGCCAGGATCCGGGCGCGGCTCACCTCGCACCTCCGGGTCGGTGCGACGGCCTGGAGTACGGAGGATGCTGAATGTCCCGGGTGTAGTCGCCTTGCTCGACCATGCGAAGCACTTCCTGCACTGCCCGTTCGAGCTGCGGGTCATGACCCTCCGCAACCGACTTGGCGTCCATGAGGACCTCGATGTCCGGCGGCACCCCCTCGTTCTCGGCGATCCACCGGTTGTTGATGGGGTCGAACACGGCGTTGTTGGGTGCCGTGAGGTAGCCGCCGTCCACCATGGGATACGCCGACGACGCGGCCACCAGCCCGCCCCATGTCCGCGTGCCGATGAGGGGGCCGGCCTTCTGCTGGCGGAAGGCCCAGGGAAAGTAGTCCCCACCCGATCCGGCCCGCTCGTTGATGAGGAGCGCCTTGGGACCCAGCACGCCCTGGGGCAGGATGAACGGCTTGCCCCCCGGCGCCTCGTTGGTCACCGCCGCCCGGATGGTCCGGGTCATGTAGTCCACCATGTAGTCGTCCAACAGCCCACCGCCGTTGTACCGCTCGTCGATGACGGCACCCAGCTTGTCCTGCTGGGCGAAGAAGTAGCGGTCGAAGGAGACCACCCCGGGCCCGCCGGTGTTGGGGATCCAGACGTAGGCCAGCTTCCCGTCGGACAGCTCGTCCACGCGGCGGCGGTTGTCCTCGACCCACGCGCGCTGGCGCAGCACGCCCTCGGAGCGGATGGGCTCCACGGTCACGGTCCAGTGGCCGTCCATGGTGGGCCGGTCGTTGACGTAGAGCACGGTCTGCTTGCCGGCGGTGCCGTCGAGGAGGCGGTAGGGATCGTCCGACGCCGCGAGCTCCCTTCCGTCCACGGCCAGGATGTAGTTGCCCTCGGCCACCTTCATGCCGGGGTGGTCGAGGGGGGCCGTGAGGTTGGGGTTCCAGCTCTCGTAGGTGTAGATGCGCTTGATGCGCCAGCGTCCGTCTGCGGCCTCCAGGTCCGCGCCCAGCACGCCCACCCGGGTGGTGTCCACGTCGGGATAGTCCCCACCGCCCACGAAGCTGTGGCCCACCGACAGCTCACCGTTGAGCTGGTCGAGGACATAGGTCAGGTCCGCCCGGTGGCGTACCCACTGCACCAGGGGACGATAGCGCGCCCGCACGGCGTCCCAGTCGTTGCCGTGCATGCCCGGGTCGTAGAAGTAGTCCTTCTCGTAGTGCCACGCCTCATCGAAGATCTGGCGCCACTCGGCCTGGCGGTCCAGGTGCATGCGCAGCGACACGGTGAGGCGGTCGCCGTTGCCGTTGCCGCTGGGAGGACGGCCCGTATCCACGACGCGCCATCCCGGTCCCTGGCGCAACAGCATCTTCTTGCCGTCCGCCGAGATGGACGCGCTGCGGATGCCTTTGGCGAAGTCCTCTGCCTCCCGGCTCTCCAGGGAGAACTTGTGCAGCGTGATGCCGGGCTCGTCGCCGCGCTCGGCGATGAAGACCGTGCCCTTGGGCCCGGCCAGCATGGCCACGTAGGGGGCCACGGGCATGGGAAGGGCCACGATACGCCGGTTGAGCCCCTGGACGTCGATCCGGACCTCGACGCCGCCCGAGTCGGGCTTGGCCTCTTCCTGGGGCGGCTCCTCCTTCTTCGCCTCTCCCTCCTCGTCGCTGCGCAGGGGGAAGGGCGTGGCGTCGTCGGCGCGGAGCACCATGACGTAGGCGCCGTACGTGGGGTCGGCCTGCATGGCGCTCGTGTTGGCCCACCCGGAGCCCAGCGCCAGGTTGGTGCTGGCCAGGAAGTAGAGGTGGTGCCCGTCCCGGTCCCACGCCGGTGACATGGCGTCGGCCATGTCGTTGGTGAGCGGCGTGGCCTCTCCGGTCTCCACCGACCACGCGGTGATGCGCCGGAAGTTGTTGGGCCCGGTCCTGGCGTAGGCGAGCCACTTCGAGTCGGGCGACCAGGTGATGCCCATGCTGCCCCGGGTGATGTTCACGCCGCCCACGTCGGCGGTGGTGATGTCCCCCGACGCCACGTCCAGCACGCGAATGCGCACGTGGTCGTCCACGAATGCGATGCGCTTGCCGTCGGGCGACCACGTGGGCTCCCACCCCAGCTTGGACACGCCCAGGTCGAGGGTCCGCCGGTCTCCGAGGCCGTCGTGGGGCGCGATGACCAGCTTGTAGCCGCTGCCGTCGTCGCTGAACCATGCCACCTGGGTGCCGTCGGGCGACCACACCGCGGCGCGGTCGTCCACACCCGTGGTCCGGCTCAGGTTGCGTGCGTCGCCGTGCTCCACGGGGACGGTGAAGATCTCGCCCCGCGCCTCCATGAGGGCACGCACGCCCGTGGGCGACAGCGACGCCGCCCCCACCCGGTCGCTCACGTCCTCCCAGCGGGGCTCGGCCCAGGGAAAGTCGCCCTGGACGGTGATGTCCAGTTGACGGTCCTGCCCCGTGGCAGGGTCCAGCGTGTGGATGTATCCGTCCTGCTCGAACACCAGGCCGTCAGGTCCGCCGTTGAGCCACTTCACCTCGGCGTCGGCGAAGTGGGTGACCTGCTGGAGGTCGCCCGACCCCACGTCGTAGGACCAGACGTTCATGGCCCAGTCCCGGTCCGACACGAACCAGACCTTGTCCCCGATCCAGACCGGCCAGCGGTCCTGGGTGCGCTCGTTGGGCAGACGCACCTCGTCGAGGCTCCCCAGGTCCAGGATGGTGAGCGGGGTGTTCTGGCCGCCCCGATAGGAGCGCCACTCCCAATCCCAGCGCGTCACCCGGTCCACCACGATGCGCTTGCCGTCGGCGGAGTAGGACCCGTCGTACCCCCACGGCGCCGGGAGCATGGTGGAGGGGCCGCCTGTCGGGGCCACCGTCCAGAGCCGATCGTAGCCCACGGGGGCCGTTTCCCGCGACGACGCGTAGAGCACGCGTGCGCCGTCGGGGGTCCAGCCCCGCGCTTCCGAGGTGGCGGGATACCAGGTGAGGCGGGTGGGATCCCCACCGTCGACGCTCACGACATAGACCTGGGGGATCCCCGAGCGGTTCGACGTGAACGCGATCCACCGGCCGTCGGGCGAGAAGTGGGGATCGGACTCCACCGCCGGCGTGGCGGTGAGCCGGCGCGCCGTGCCGCCGCCGCGCGGCGCGATCCACAGGTCGGCTCCATAGGTGAACGCCACGCTGCTCGCGCTCAGCGTTGGTTCGCGCAGGAGGCGGGTGGACTGGGCGGCGGCCACCGAGGCGGACGCGAGGACCGCGACGACCGTCAGGAGGAGGGTCCGGGTCTGGCGGGACATGGGCGACTCCCGGAAGAGAAGGCTACAAGATCCCACAACGTCCTTCCCGGACGTAGTTCCGCGCAAGGGAGTTTCTGCCTCGGTCGGAGTTCGTGGGTCCCGGCCGGAAAAGGGAGAAGCCCCCCGGCGCCGAAGCGCCGGGGGGCTTCCGTACTTCGAGCTCTCGTGAAGCGGGAAGCTAGAGCTTCACCACGTTCTCGGCGGCGGGGCCCTTGGCGCCCTCCGTGATCTCGAACTCGACCTTGTCACCCTCGCTCAGGCTGCGGAAGCCCTGGGCCTGGATGGCCGAATGATGGACGAAGCAGTCCTTGCCGCCGTCCTCGGGGGTGATGAAGCCGAAGCCCTTCTGATCGTTGAACCACTTCACGGTGCCTACGGTACGCATCATACAACTCCTGTTGCGTCCTGGTCCTCAGTTCGGAGTGTTCGGATGATCCGTACCGCCGACTGCTGACCCGCGTGGTCGAACCCCCACGCCGGGTGTGCGGCCCCTTTGGCCGCCCTGCGAAAATCGCCGGAAAACCCCTGATCAGGCTCCCCGGCGATCCTTGTTTCTGGATGTCCTTCGGCGCTGCTCTGCCAGGTAAGGTCGCCGATAAAGCACCGCAGGTCAACGTTTTCAATCTCCGCCCCGCTCCGCCGTCGCTGCCCTAGCCTCGTCATCGCCGACGTGGAGGGCACCGTCTTCCCTGGAGCTCACCACACCCAAGGCGCCGTCCTCCACGAGCCGGGCCACCCTCGCAGCGTCGCTTCGGACCAGCCCCGGGGTGATGCCCTCTTTGGCGTAGAGCCCTACCCACGCGTCTCGCCCGGAACGTTTCGCCACGTATGCGGCCTGATCCGCCAGGCCGACGACATGGTCCCACGAGACGGCCTCGGGATCCCACGGAACCAGCGGGAAGACCGCGAAGCCGATCGAGCAGGTCTTGCGGAGGGTGACGCCCTCGTCGGCCAGGAAGACGTGCCCGCGCACCGCCTGGCGGACGCGCTCGGCGAACACGGCGGCACCCTGGCGGTCCACCTGGCGGCTCACGATGAGAAACTCCTCTCCGCCCCAGCGGATGACCACGTCGGAGGCCCGCCCCGTCTCCTTCAGGACGCGCGCGACCTGCTCGAGAACCCGGTCGCCCGCTGCATGTCCATGCTCGTCGTTGACGGTCTTGAACTCGTCCAGGTCGATGATGTAGAAGACCGTGTCGGCGGCCGGGGGGTCCTGCCCCGCCATGCGGGCGTCTCGATACGCACGCAGGGACACCGCCAGGTCCGCCTCTACAGTCTGGAGGAGGTACCTGCGGTTGCGGAGCCCGGTGAGGGGATCCGTGAGGATCAGGTCCTTGAGGCGGAGGTTGGCTGCGGACAGCTCCGAGGTGCGTTGGTCGACCTGGTGCTCCAGGTCCTTCCGCACCCCCTTGGCGACGTGCCGGCCGTAGAAGAGGATGAGCACCAGTGCCAGGAGGACGGCGTCGACGAGCTGGGCTTCCCGCCGGCGGGCCTTGGTGGTCGCCAGCTCCGCCTGGGTCCGGAGCCGTGCCATCTCCTGCTGGGTGCGGGATTCCTCGAACTCGGCCTCCCTTGCCGCGATCCGCTGGCTGCGCTCCGCGCTGAAGAGGGAGTCGTCGAGGGCGTTCCACCGCCGGTACGCCTCGAGGGCCCCCCGGTCGTCACCCCGCGCTTCCCGCACCGCCGACAGCTCCTCCAGCGCCGTCCGCTCCACGTCCCTGGCCTGAATGTCACCCGCGATCCGAAGGACCCGCCCCAGACGCCGCTCCGCATCTCCGTACGCCCCGACCTGATGGTCGAGACGCGCCAGGCTCAGGAGGCTGGCCGCGATGTTCTTCTGTTCCCCGAGCTCGGTGCGGAGGTCCAGGGATGTCTGGAGGTGCCCCCGCGCCTCGTCGGTGCGTCCCATGCGCGCCAGGATGTTGCCGATGCTCTCCTCGGAAGAGGCGATGCCCGGAGCGGCCTCGAGCGACTGGCGGATGGCCAGGGCTTCGCGCTGGGCCTCCAGGGCACGCTGGAGTCCCCCCGTCTCGGCGTAGACCTTCGCCATGTTGCCCAGCGTCGCCGCGATGCGTGGCTGCAGGTCCAGGGACCTCCATCCCTCCAGCGCCCGTCGCAGGTAGTCCAGCGCGTGGGGATGGTCGCCCAGGTTGTCGTAGATGACACCCAGGGTATTGTAGGATTGGTAGAGGGCGCGCGGCTCGCCGAGTCGCTCGCGGATGCCGAGGGCGCGGAGCTGTGCGTCCAACGCCCGGTCGTAGTCCCCCACGTCGAACCCGTAGACCACGCTCAGATTGTTGAGTGAGGTGGCCACGGCCCCCGAATCCCCGATCTCCCGGTAGATGATCAGCGACTGACGGAAGTGCTCCAGCGCCTCTCCGAAGTTGCCGAGCCGCCTCTGGATGACCCCCTGGTTGTTCCGGGCCCGGGCCAGGCCGCTGCGTAGACCCTCCTTCTCGGCCACCTTCTGCCCCTGGATGGCGCGGTCCATCGCCTCCTCGTAGCGCCCGAGCTCCATGAGGGCCCACGCGGATTCGTTCAGCGCCGTCACCTTCGCTCCGGGCGCGTTCATCGTATCCGCCAGCCGCACCGCCTCCTCTCCCAGCTCCACCGCGCGGGCGGGATCGACGGAGCGGTACGCCTGGGTGAGGGTGGCGAGGGCCTTCAGGCGCGCTTCACCGGACAGACCCGGAAGACGCACCTCGATGGCAGCCGGGTCCTGCACGCCCTGGGCACGCGCCACGCCCGGCGCACCGAGGATGGCGAGGCAGAGGACGAGGGACGGATACCTCCTGAGCGTTCGAACGGGGAGCTCCACCGGGAAGGACACGACCATCTGGGGGGACTGTGCATTTCCAATGTTGCCCCGACCGGGCGGACTTCGCCAGCGATATCGCGTCAGGCGAGGAAGCCGCACACGGCCGACAACCATGCATGGGGCCTCTCGAGATGGACCGCGTGCCCGGCACCCGGAACGACGACGTGCCGTACGTCGGGCAACCTGCGCGCCATCTCCCGGGCGATCTCCGTGAACTTCCGGTCCAGCGCCCCGGTGAGGAGGAGCACGGGGATGGACAGCCGGTCCAGCGCTTCCCAATAGGAGGGCAGCGAGCCGGTGCCCACGCCTCTCAGGGACTCCGCCAGGCTGCGCGGATCGTTCCTGAGGCGCCGTGCCCGCTGGGCTGCCCGGATCCGAGGCGGCAGGGCGCGCTGGCTCTCGAACAGGGGAAGCTCCTCCCAGGCGTCCACGAAGGCCTCGATCCCGCGGGTCTCGAGGCGACGGGCCAGGGTCTCGTCGGCCTCCCGGCGCGCCGCTCGCTCCTCTTCCGTGGCGAGACCCGGCGATGCCGACTCCAGGACCAGGCGGGTCACGCGCCGCGGATGCGCCACGGCAAAGGCCAGGGCGAGGCGCCCCCCCATGGAATAGCCCACCACCGGGCCCGGCTCGGGACCCTGGGCGCGCACCAGGCTCTCCAGCGTGGGCGCGAGTGCGAAGTGGGCGGGATCCGTGTCCCCCGCATGGGCGCCGTGCCCCGGAAGATCCACCAGCACGGGGAGTCGCTCACGAGAGGCCAGGCCGTCCACCAGCGTGCCGGGCCAAGACGCGGCGCTCCCGGTGAAGCCGTGGAGAAGGAGCAACGCTATGCCCTTCCGCCCAGGCGGCCCGGGACCAGCACGCCCAGCGACATGATCATCTTGACCCCCTCCTCCACCGTCATGTCGGTGGCCTCCAGCTCTCCCTCGGACGCCAATTGGAGGAAGCCGGTGGTGGGGTTGGGGGTGGTGGGCACGAACACGCTCTTCCACACCGAGCCGTCGGGCCGGACCACCGTGCCGGTGACGAAGCCCACGGCGCGCATGCCGGGTCGAGGGAACTCGAGGAAGACCACCGACTTGAAGGCCCGGGTCGTGGGCCGCTGGAACGCCTCCACGACCTGCTTCGTGGCCCGGTAGATCACCTTGACGAAGGGCACCCGCAGGAGGATCGCCTCGCCGAACCCCAGGATCCGGCGCCCCACCGTCCGGGCCGCCACCTCACCGAGGAGATAGATCACCACCAGGAGAACGGCCAGCGACAGGGCGGCCCTCCAGAGCCAGGGCCAGTCCGCCACCGCCGGATCGATGAAGGGCAGCAAGATGCCCGCAGTGGCCACGAAGGCGAAGCGGAGTACGAAGATGGTGACGACCACGGGCACGAAGGCCACGAAGCCCTGGGCCATCCGGGTTCGGAGTCGCCTGAACCTGCCGTGCCTGCTCATGAGCGTGTCCTGTCGATGGATGGGGCGGGATTCGAGACACGTCTACCTGGCTTATCCGCCGTGCGCCGACTATTCTTGAGCCAGGAAGCGGACCCAACCCCAGCCCCCCTAACGGGTCCGGCGGGCTTCCTACCCTCCCCCGAACCGCCAGTGCCCGCAACGTTGCGGGGCACCTCGTCTCACTCCGACACACGAAGAGAGCCATGACCCGGCCGTCGGTCCGACCCGTCGCCCTCTCCGCCCTGCTCTCCCTCCTCGTCCTGATCGTGACCGTCACTCCCGTGGCCGCGGGCCTGCCCCCGACACCGGACGATTCCACGGCCTACGACCGATGGTACGCCGGCCTCCGCCGCGCCGAGCCCGATGAGGACAGGGGCAGCGACGTCTCGGGGCTCACGTTGGTGCGGGACCGGGGCACGTTCCACTTCGATTCGGGCCGCATGCACCTCCTCGAGCCCATCGACGGACACACGTACGGTGCGGTCTTCATCGGCGACGGACGCTTCACCCTGACCCCGCCCACCCCCGTGGAACAGGCCTCGTTGAAGCGCCTCCTCGAGGTGGATTCGGTGGACATGCGCTTCCGCACCGCCGTCCTGTTCTTCACCGACGTCACGGAGGGAGAGATGGCCCAGGCGCTC
>JASFRY010000078.1:0-11450 GCA_050114675.1 Gemmatimonadota bacterium
GGGGAGACGCCGTACCGCACGGTGGCCACGGTGAGGAGTCGCTCGGCGTCGAGAAAGAGGATGTCGTTGGCGGTGGAGTCCTGCTCGAAGAAGTTGGCGTACCCCAGCCAGATGTCGGTCTGCCACCCGCCCTCGGGCGCCACGTCTGCCCCCTCCGCCATGGGGGTGAGGCCGAGCCTCTGGAGCGGCGCGCCCTCCTCGGCGCTCAAGGGCCCCAGGGACGGGAGCTGGGCCGTGGCAGCGGCAGGGAGCGCGAGGGAGGCGAGGGCGAGGAGGACCCGTGTGACGGACCGAGGCATGGCGGTCTTCCTGGGGCAGCGATGTCGCGGAGGGTCCGCTCCCAAGATGGCCCCGGTCGGGACGCGGGGGAAACACGTACGAAGGTACCCCCGCCCTCCGAAGGGAGAGCGGGGGCACGGGAGGGTCGGGGAGGAGCCCCGCCCCTCCTCCGGCCAGGATCCGTCAGTTGGACGTGGCGTTGAGCCCCGAAGGGAGGGCGAGGCCCGCCATGAGTCCGGCATGGTCCGCCGGCCAGAGCCCGTCGGTGGGCGTTCGGTCGGCTTGCCGGTCACCCACGATCTCCACCTGGCTGCTCCCCGGGAGCCGCCCCTCGGTGTTGATCCCCGCGCCGCGCACGAGCACGAGGTCGAGACGCTGATTCAGCTGCGAGGAGCCGTTGAGAAGGTCGGTGGCCTGGCAGCAGGTGTATCCGGGATCATAGGCAGGCTGCCCCGAGTCCTCCCAGGCGTCGGCGAAGCCGGCATCGCGGAGATCGCCGTAGGTAGCCGTCCAGCTCGGGTCACCGGGCTGACCGGCGGCGTCGGAGTTCAGATCACCGGCCAGGATGGTGACGCCGTCCAGGTCGGACATCACGCCCATGAGCTCATCGAGCTGGTCCGCCTGCTTGTCGGCGAAGGCCTGAACCTCCAGGTGCGTGGCCACCACGTTGTAGGACACGCCGTGCCACTGGGTGGTGAGGCGGATCCAGCCGCGGGTGAACTCGTCTCCGGTCGGGAGAATGACGCGCGCGTCGAAGGTCCCCTTGTCGCTGGACGTGACCACCACGTCCGTGCGGCGCAGGACGGCGTCCTGGTCCGTGACGTTGAGCGCTGTCGTGAGGCCGGCGGCGTCCGCCGACAGGGGCAGCGTGATATTGGTGTTCTGCTGAACCCGAACGACCTCGTAGGGGAGGCCGCGGGTAGCGATCTCCGCCTGGATGGAGCCCAGGATGTCGGCGCCCCCCAAGAGGCCTCCGGTCCTCGCGTCCACCACAGCGAACCGAACCACTTCCTGGAGCGCCGCCACGTGGGGCCGGTACGCCTCGATCTCGTCCACGATGGCGGCGGCGCGCTCGGGGATGTCGCTCGCCTGGACCTGGTTCCAGAAGGTGGTGGTGGCGGCAATGACGGCGGGGATGTCGCTGAAGTCAAGCGTGAACAGCGGCCCGGTGTCACCGCCCAGATAGGCGTTCTGCGTGTAGACCTTGAAGGGGTTCTGGTTCCCCTGGTTGGACCAGTAGCTATCGGCCCGGGGGAGGTCCAGCGGGGGGGCGACGGGCTCGGGTGCGTCCGAGCAGGCCCAGAGGGAGGTCAGGGCGAAGGCCGCGGTGGCGAAGGCGCGGGTCCGAAGTCGGATGTTCATGGAGGGTCCTCCGGCGAGGTGAGTAGGAGCCGTGTCTGTGATCCGGCTTCAAACCTCGCCCGGCGGCCGTCCCGTATCGGTACGCGTCTCGAACCAGAACGACGGGCCCGATGACGTAGAGGCCGTAGTGGATGACGTAGAAGACCCGTCTCGCCTCCCACGCGTGGTAGGCGCCCATGCGGCGGCCGGTCCCGGGGTGGCGACGCCGCGGGGGGAGAGCCGCTACCAGCGTCGACGCAGCCCGATGCCCAGGGTGAAGTCGACGGCGGGCGTGGCGGCGGGCACGTCCTCCTGGAAGCTCACGTCCCAGCGCCATGCCTCTCCGAGGCGGCCGGCCATCCCGAAGACCAGATTGCCGGGCCAGCCGTCCAGCTCGCTGTCGCCGATCCCCTGGACCAGGGGCGTGGACAGCGAGTACTGCACGACGGCGCTTCCCCACGAGGTCACCGGCCGCTCCACCGCCACGTCGGCGAACCACGACGAGGAGCGCAACAGCCCGTCGAAGTCGCGGGAGGCTCGCACGGTCGCGCCCCCCACCGAGCCGTGCAGGAACCAGGATCCCACGGCCAGGCGTCCCAGCGCCATGAGGGAGGCGTCGGTGCGTTGGACGCCCACGCGGTAGGACTCCCCCGGCACCTTCACCACGCCCCGGAGGCTCAGCAGGCTCCTGCCGTCGCTGCTCGACAACGCGCGCCACTTGGTGAAGAGGCGAAGGTCGTCGAGGCCCATGCGACGCCGGGGTACGTCCAGGAGCAGCTGCCCCCGGCCGTTCTCCAGACGCTGGGCGTAACCCCCCTGGGGGTAGAGATCCCGGTCCGCATTGGGCAGGCCCAGGGTCTGGTGCCACTCCTGGATGAAGCCGTCGAGGATTCCCCCGCCCGTGGTCTCGAACGACAGGCGCACGCCCACTTCCAGTCCTGCCACCACACCGTAGCGCACGCCCACCGACGTCATGAGGCGCTCCAGGTCCATGAAGAGATTGTGGGTGGCGGTGGAGTCCTGCTGGAAGATGTTGGCATAGCCCATCCACACGTCCGTCTGCGCCTCGCCCTGCCGGAGCGGGGCAGGGGACTCGGTGCGGTGGGTGTAGCCGATGCGCTGGAGCGGTCCCCCCTCCTCGAAGGTGAGGGGACCGAAGGAACGGACCTGGGCGTTCAGCGACGAAGCCAGGCCGAGGCCGAGGACGACCGAGAGCAGGAAAGGCCGGAGCAGGCCGGTTTTCGGGCGCGACATGGCCCGGACGTTCGCATTTTCGCCCTTCGGGTTCCAGTCCCCCGGGGTCACTCGCGCGCACTACGGTAGGGGCCTATGTTGCCCATCGACCCTCGAAAGCCGGGTCCCTGGCTCGGGTACTGTCCGCCAAGCAAGGAGGATACGCCGGTATGGACGAGGTCGGGATCACACGCGTCCTGGACCGTTCGGTCTCCAGGCGCACGTTCATCAAGGGCGTCATCGCGGCGGGTGCCACCGCCTCCTCGGCGGGATACCTCTTCCGCGGCCCCGCCGGCCTCTTCGCCGCCACCGCGGCCCAGGGCACGGCGGAGCGCCTGGTCACCCTCAACGTCAACGGCCAGCAGCGCCGGGTCGACGTGCTCCCCAACGAGACGCTGGCGCTCACGCTCCGCTACAAGCTGGGGCTCACGGGCCCCAAGTTCGGGTGTGATCGGGCGGAGTGTGGGGCCTGCACCGTCCTCATCGACGGGGTGAACCACTACTCCTGCTCCATCCTCACGCACCAGGTGCGGGGGCGGAGCGTCACCACCGTCGAGGGGCTCGAGGATCCGGACACGGGAGCGCTCCATCCGGTCCAGCAGGCCGTCCTGGACGAGGGCGGATTCCAGTGTGCCTTCTGTGCGCCGGGCTTCATCATGAGCATGGTGGCCCTGGTGGAATCCACGCCCACCTTCACCCGACAGGAGGCGGCCCAGGCGCTCTCGGGCAACCTCTGCCGGTGCGCGGACTACGACAAGATCCTCAACTCGGCGATGCGGGCGGGTGAGCTCGCGCGCCGGGTATAGGCGGGGAGGCGACCATGGCCGACAAGCTCATCGGAAAGGACATCGTGCCCCCGGACCTCCTGGCCAAGATCACGGGCCGGGCCAAGTACGCCGAGGACTTCCGCGCGGAGGGGATGGTCTTCGCCAAGCTCCTGGCCAGTCCCATGCCCCACGCCCGGGTCCGGCGCATCGACGCCTCCCGGGCCCTGGCCATGCCGGGCGTGGTGGGGATCCTCACGGCCGACGATGTGCCCCAGGTGGACTTCCCCGGGGAGCAGTGCCTCACCAACGAGCCCATGTACGAGGGCGAGCCCATCCTCGCCGTGGCCGCCGTGGACGAGACCACGGCCGCCGACGCCATCGAGCTCATCGAGGTGGACCTCGAGCCGCTGCCGTTCGTGCTCAATCCCCTGGACAGCCTCCATCCCGACGGTGCGCTGGCCCGGGAGGCGGGGAACACCTACGTGGACCGGGAGATGCGCACCCACCGCTGGTCCGCTGGCGACTTCGCGGCGGTGCCCGAGGACACCATGCCCCGGGGCGAGCCTCTCATCGAGTGGAGCAAGGGCGACCTGGACGCCGGCTTCGGGGCCGCCGACTTCACCATGGAGGAGACGGTCACCGTCCAGTCCTTCACGCACCACCCCATGGAGCCGCGCAGCACCATGGCCTATTGGCAGAACGGGAAGCTGTTCTGCTACACCTCGACCCAGAGCACCGCCCGCACCCGGGTGGCCCTGGCCAGCAGGCTGGACATGGACCCCGAGGACATCGTCTTCGTGGCCGAATACTGCGGCGGAGGCTTCGGGAGCAAAATCTCCGGCTCCACGGCCATGCAGATTCCCGCCGTCTTCTCCAGAAAGATCGGCCGACCGGTCATGATGCGGATCAACCGCTACGAGGAGACGGCCATCGGCCGGGGCCGGCCCGGCTTCCAGGGGTGGGTGAAGATGGGCTTCCGGTCCGACGGCCGCATGACGGCCATGGACCTGTACCTGGTCCAGGACAACGGCTCCTACGGCTCCCAGGGAGACATCTATACCGCGGGAGACACGGCCCACCTGACCTATACGCCGGAGAGCTACCGCTTCCGGGGGGTGTCGGTCTTCACGAACACGCCGCCCCGGTCGGCCATGCGAGGACCCGGCGGCGCCCAGATCATCGCCATGCTCGAGCCCCTCATGGACAAAGCGGCCCGGGAGCTGGGCGTGGACCGGGTGGCGCTCCGACGCCTCAACGCGCCGGGCCCCGACGTGGTGTTCGGTCGCCGGGAGAGCACCCTCACCAGCGTCCACGTCCGGGAGGCCCTGGACCTGGGCGCCGAGACCTTCGGGTGGGAGGAGCGCAAGGCCCTCTCGGGCAAGGTGGTGGGCACCAAGGCCACGGGCATCGGCATCGGGGTGTCGCCCTACACGGCCGGCTCCCGGGGCTACGACGGGCTGCTCGTCATCCGCACCGACGGGAAGGTGGAGATCCACCAGGGGATCGGGAACCTCGGCACCCATTCCATGGCGGACACGGCACGGGCCGCCGCCGACGTCCTGGGCGTGCCGTGGGAGCAGGTGGAGGTGGTGTGGGGAGACACCAGCAAGGGCCTGCCCTGGAGCTCGGTCCAGGCCGGCAGCCAGACCACCCATGCCCACACCCGGGCCAATCACGCCGCCGGCGAGGACGCCCGTGCCAAGGTCCGTGAGATCGCCGCCCGGACGCTGGGGGGCGCGCCTTCGGACTACGTCCTGGACGGGGGGCGGGTGTACCGCAGAGGCAACCGGAGCGCGGGGATGAGCTTCGCGCAGGTGGCCCAGCGGGCCGTGGCCCTGGGCGGGCGCTACGACGGACACGAGCTCCCCGAGGACATCCACGCGGTCACCGTGGCTGCCGCGGGCCGGCTGGTGGGGAAAGGGCTCATGGGCGTCGCCAAGGACAACTACGGCGGTGAGGGCGGGGTGTACTCCTGGGTGGTGGGCTTCGCCCAGGTGGACGTGGACCTGGAGACGGGGAGTATCGAGCTGAAGGAATACACCGGCGTCACCGACTGCGGCACGGTGCTCCACCCGCGCAGCCTTGGGGCCCAGATCTTCGGGGGCAGCATCCGGGGCATGGGGATGGCCATGACGCAGCGCTGGGTCTACGACCCCAAGTGGGGCGTGCCCTTCGCGAAGCGCCTGTACACGGCGCGCCCCCCGGGCATCCTGGACGTGCCGTCCAAGCTGGAGTGGGCGGCCGTGGGCGAGCCCGACCCCCAGACGCCGGTGGGCGCCAAGGGCATCGGAGAGCCGCCCGTGGGTGCCGGAGCCGCCGCCATCGCATCGGCGGTGGCCGACGCCCTGGGGGGCAAGTGCTTCTGCCGCACCCCCCTGTCCCCGGACATCGTTCTCTCGGAGATCGAGGGTCTGCCCCTCCCGTTCGCCCACCTCGCAACCCACGTCGGCTAGGAGACGAGCCATGGCCATCGTTCGCGACATGATCCCGGCCTTCGCGCTCTATCAGCCCACGTCGGTGGAGGAGGCGGTGGAGCTGCTCAACGAGCACGGGCACAACGCGTGGGTCCTGGCCGGCGGCCTGGACACCATGGACTGGTTCAAGGACCGCATCAAGAGGCCCGACGCGGTCATCGACGTGGGCGGCATTCCAGAGCTGGTGGGCATCCGGGAGGATGACGCCGGGCTGGAGATCGGCGCCATGACCACGCTCACCGCGGTGGAGCGCCACGATCGCGTGCGCTCGGACTACGGCCTCCTGGCCGACGCCGCCCGGCACGTGGCGACTCCCCAGATCCGCAACCAGGGCACGCTGGGGGGCAACATCTCCCAGGACACGCGCTGCTGGTACTACCGAAGTGGATGGCCGTGCTACAGGGCCGGCGGGAATACCTGCTACGCCTCGGCGCCCCAGGCCATGAACCGGGAGCACTGCATCCTCCACGCCAGCCGCTGCGTGGCCGTGAGTCCCTCGGATACGGCGCCGGCGCTGGTGGCCCTCGACGCCCACATGACCCTGAGACGGCGGCGCAAAGAGCGCACCGTGGAAGCCGAGGACTACTTCATCGGTCCCGCCATCGACATCACCCGCATGACGGTGCTCCGGCCCGACGAGCTCCTCACCTCGGTCCACGTGCCCGAGACGTGGGCCGGTGCCCACTTCTATTTCGAGAAGGTACGCGACCGGGGCTCGTGGGACTTCTCCCTGGTCACGGTCGCGGCCGCCCTGCGGGCCTCGGGCGGCTCCATCGAGGCCGCCCGGGTGGTGGTGAACGGAGTGTCGGCCTACCCGCTGCGCCTCCACGAGGTTGAGCAGGCCATCACGGGCGCGCCCACCGGCGAGGCCACGGCACAGCACGCCGGGGAGATCGCCGTCCGGGGCGCCAGGCCGCTGAAGCACAACCAGTACAAGGTGGCCCTCATGAGGAATCTGGTACGCCGGGCCGTCAGGAGCATTGCGTAATGGAGCTCTTGCGCACCGCCCCGAATCCGTGGGGTCAGGAAGTCCTCGTCGGCATCGGCTGGGACGTGGTGTGGATCGCCGTCTGGGCGTCCGTCGCCTTCGTCGTGCTCCACACCGTCTTCATGCTCGTCCGTCGCTCCCGGGACGAGGCGCCTCCGCCGTCCCCTGCGCCCGCGGGGCTGCCCGAGCGCGTCCAGCGCCACTCCGGGGCGTCCCGGGCGTTCCACTGGCTCATGTCGGTGGCCATGTTCGGCCTCCTCGTCACTGCGTTCGTTCCGGTGCTGGGTCTCAGGTTCCCGTGGGTGGAGCTCCACTGGATCGCCGGCCTCCTCCTGGTGGCGGCCATCGTGTACCACGTGATCCACGCCCTTGGATGGCAGGACTTCTGGTCCATGTGGATGAAGCCGTCGGAGATGGGGGAGGGGCTGAAGGAGCTCAAGCACGCCCTGGGCGCGGGCTCGGGCGCGCCGCCCAAGAGCGGCAAGTACCCCTTCGACCACAAGCTCTACCACAACGTCATCGTCGTGGTGACCGTGGCGGCCATGGCCACGGGCGTCCTCATGATGGTGCGCATCGACACGCCCCTCTGGACCCGGAACCCCTACCTGCTGTCCGACCACGTGTGGGGTGTGGTCTACGTGCTGCACGGGCTGGCCGGTGTCGCCCTCATCGGGCTGGTCACCGCCCACGTGTACTTCGCCCTCCGCCCCGAGAAGCGCTGGATCACCTGGTCCATGGTCCGGGGTTGGATCACCCGCGAGCGCTACCTCGCCTACTTCGATCCGGCCCGCTGGAGGGTGGGGGAGGAGGAGCCGTCGGAGCCCCTGATGGGTGGCGCGGTGGCGGACGCGGCGGCCCACGCCCGGCGGGACGACGCGTGACGACACGGGAGGACGTGAAGGCCCGCATCGAGGCCATCGAAGAGGCGTACGAGTTCTTCCTGGCGTATGCGGCCCAGGGGGTGTCCGGCGATCGCGCGGCAAAGTCGGGCGGCCAGCTGCGGGAGTTCATGGCCCGGGCGGTGGATGCCCTGGAGGGGCTGGGCGACCGCTTCCGGGCCGCGGTGCAGGAGGCGGAGCCCGAGGGGGGTGACGCCTGGGCGCCCATGCTGGATGTCCTGGATCGCGACGCCCGCGCGGCCCACGCCGCGGTGGGCCTCGTGGCCGAGCAGGCATCCATCAGCTCCCAGCTCGTGGACAACCTCAACGCCAACATCCACCTGCGTGCCGTGCTCACCGACCTCTTCCTGGTGGACGAGATCCTGAAAGGCTGACAGGAGAGCCCCATGAAGGGTCTGCTCGTTCTCACGGCGGTCCTCCTCCTCGTGGCGGGGTTCGTGAAGCTCAGGGCAGCGGAGCGCATGGGGCTGGGCCTTGCCGTCCTTCCCCTTGTGGAGGTCGTGGCGGGATTGGGCTTGGGCGCCGTTTCGCTGGCGCGTCCTCCCACCGCGGGAGGCGGGCTCGTCATGGTGATCGTGGCCGTGGGCCTCATCCTCCTGTCTTCCATCCAGGTGGGGCTCGCCATGCAGGCTCGGCATCGCATCCGCCGGCGCTCCGAGGCGACCCGCCTCCGGACCTTCCTGGCGCTCGGCTCCGACGGAGGCCTCGCGCCGGGAGCATGGGGGACCCGCCCGCCGGAGACTCCTCCCCACCCCGGGTCTCCGCCTCCCCCGGACGATCCCGGCGGTGACGGGCCTGACGGCGGTTCTCGAGTCCGCCGGGAGCCCACCGACGGGGCGCATTCTTGACGTACGCGTCGTCGGCCGTACTATGCGCATCGATTCTCGTGAGGGATCTCACACAAAGGCAGCTTCATGAATCATCCGGGGCGGCTCGTCTTGGAGCGCCTGATGCGCTATCACCGCTTTCTCACGGAGGTGCGCGGACACGACGCCCCGGCGTCGGTCACCAGCTCGGAGATCGCCCACGCTCTGGAGGTGGATCCCACGCAGGTCAGGAAGGACCTGGGGAGCATCGGCCTCCGGGGGACGGGACGGGTCGGCTTCGATGCCGCGGAGGTGGTGCACCGGATCCGCGACGTCCTGGCTTTCGACCAGACCCATCCCGCGGTGCTGGTGGGCGCCGGTCACCTGGGCGGGGCTCTCATGGCTTACGCCGGGTTCGCCCAGTATGGCCTCCGCATCGTGGCGGCGTTCGACAGCGACCAGGACAAGGTGGGGCAGGTGATCGCCGGATGCACCGTGCGGAGCACACGCGGCATGACCGCCTACATCAAGCGCCACAAGGTCCGGTTCGCCATCCTTACCACGCCGGCGGGCGTCGCCCAGAAGATGGCGGACCGCCTCGTCGCCGCTGGCGTCCACGCCATCTGGAATTTCACCCCCCAACGGCTCACCGTGCCCGACCCCGTGTTCGTGCGCAACGAGCACATCTCCCTCGGTCTGGCCCAGCTGGCCTTCCACCTCAAGCAAGTGTAGACGCCCCAGGGACTTGGGCGCGCGCTCAAGTCCCTGCCGAGGAGCCTCACCGCACTTCGCCCACGGGTCCGTGGAACTACGGAAGGATTCCGGTTTCCCGGTAATCGAGAAAAAAATCTCGAATACCCTTGACGACGGTTTCAAAGGATGGGAGATTCCGGGTGATCCGAAACCGTGACAAAAATCACGTGTCGGTTGAGCGTGGTCGAAATGTCACGGATCCACGTTCCATGGGAACCCCTGTGGCGACAGGAGAGAGCCTCCAGATCCGGCCGGCGACGAGAAAGACGCCGCCCATCGAGCTCGGTCTTCCGAGCAGAGGCATCACTCTTGCGGATCGAAGCGACTCTGTCTGTCCTGCCTCCGGCCGTCAGTCTGCGACTGAGGGTCCTGCCACTGACAACTCAGAATCGATCCGAGCCATCCGGAGACCCGCGGAACTTAGGCGAGACGCCCGGCGGGGCGTGAAGTCGGGTTTGCGCAAACCTTCTTCAAAGCGACCGGAGGCAGGAGATGCCGAGCTTCGTGATTCCGGACAAGTGTGACGGGTGCAAGGCCCTCGACAAGACGGCGTGCCAGTACATTTGCCCGAACGACCTCATGGTCCTGAACAAGGACACCATGAAGGCTTTCAATCAGGACCCCTCCATGTGCTGGGAGTGCTACAGCTGCGTGAAGATCTGCCCCAACCAGGCGATCGAGGTGCGCGGCTACGCCGACTTCGTGCCCATGGGCGCGAGCGTCACGGCGATGCGCAGCTCCGAGGACATCATGTGGACCCTCCAGTTCCGTGATCGGGACATCAGGCCCAAGCGTTTCAAGTTCCCCATTCGCCGGGGCGTGGCCGAGGGGCAGGCCCAGGCGTTCGATCTGTATCCGACGGGCGACGAGGACCTGCACAGCCCCACCCTCATGTGCGAGCCGGCCGGGCTCAACACCGAGCGCGGCCCGGTGAAGATGGACAAGGTGATGACGCTCTAGCCGGATCGGATCCCCTGCCCGAGATCCTGGCGTTCCGGTAGCGGAAACTTCCGAGGAGACGCTCGAAATGACGGACTTCGAAACTGTGACGGTCGAGACCGACCTGTTGATCTGCGGTGGCGGCATGGCCGCCTGCGGCGCAGCGGTCGAGGCGTCCTACTGGGCCAAGAAGCATGGGCTGAAGGTGACGGTGGTGGACAAGGCCGCCATGGACCGCTCAGGTGCGGTAGCCATGGGCCTGTCGGCGATCAACCAGTACGTAGACCTGAACAGCGGCACCAACACGCTGAAGGACTACTGCGACTACGTACGCAACGACCTCATGGGCATCACCCGCGAGGACCTGGTGGCGGACATCGCCCGCCACGTGGACTCCACGGTGCACCTGTTCGAGAAGTGGGGGCTCCCCATCTGGAAGGACAAGGAGGGGAACTACGTCCACGAGGGCCGTTGGCAGCTCATGATCAACGGCGAGTCGTACAAGGTGATCGTGGCCGAGGCCGCGAAGAACGCCCTGAAGGAAGCGGGCGGCGAGTACTACGAGCGGGTCTTCATCACGCACCCCCTCGTGGAGAACAACAAGTGCGTGGGCGCCGTGGGCTTCAGCGTCCGCGAGAACAAGTTCTATGTGTTCAAGGCCAAGGCGACCCTGGTCTCCATGGGCGGCGCGGTCCACGTGTTCAAGCCCCGCTCCACGGGTGAGGGCTTCGGACGGTCGTGGTACCCGCCCTTCAACTCGGGCGCCAGCGCCTTCTTCACTCTGTACGGTGGCGCCGAGATGACGTGCCAGGAAGTGCGCTTCATCCCCGTGCGCTTCAAGGACGCATACGGCCCGGTGGGCGCGTGGTTCCTGCTCTTCAAGGCGCAGGCCACCAACGCGTACGGCGCGAACTACATGACGGAGAATGCCGCCGAGCTCGACAAGTGGGAGCCCTACGGCAAGGTGAAGC
>JASFRY010000079.1:0-11419 GCA_050114675.1 Gemmatimonadota bacterium
TTGTCGATCCGGATGTTGAACCCGCAGTCGGGGTTCGAGCAGACCCATGCCTTGTACCGGATCGGCGCCCCGTCTCTCCCGTAGTCGGAGAGAGGCAGCAGGATTCCGGTCTCGCACTTCAAGCATCGCGGAAACCCGCGCTCTTCCTCCATGTCCTTCCCCTCCCATGGGCCCAGCGACGAACGGCGTCGCTGCTGTGCCCGGACACACCGGGCAGGTTCT
Organism: Gemmatimonadota bacterium; assembly: GCA_050114675.1. Classification (GTDB taxonomy): domain Bacteria; phylum Gemmatimonadota; class Gemmatimonadetes; order Longimicrobiales; family Gaopeijiaceae; genus SZUA-318. The sequence goes on from JASFRY010000079.1 coordinate 223, forward strand.
TGCCTCGGGCCCGAGCCGTGCCCGGACCCCTGTCTTCACGCTCGAGCTACCCAGGGGTAGTTCAGCTCGAACACCTCTTCGAAATCGAACACGTCGGCGAAGTCCTCCGGGCGATCCCCGTCCTGCTTCACCAGGATCCCCTGCTCCACCAGAGCGAAGACCACGCCTCCCACATCCTCGGTGGTGTGGATGCCCCAATGCTCCAACACCGTCCGGGCCATGGGACCATAGCGGTCGAGAGCCAGCTCACGAACGCCCTCGGCCAGCTCCCGCCCCGAGATGTGCCGAGGCGCGTCCAACGAGCGCAGAACGGAATGCAGCGCAGCCAGCACGAAGAAATACGCCTTCGCGTGGAAGCGCGGATTCCGCTCCTGGAGCTGGTCCAGGATCTCGTCGGCGAACTGGAGATCGGTCATGGGGCCAAATGTGTACGGGGAGGCCCTGCTTCGCCAGTCTTGACAAGGACGACGCGTCCACGAGTCGGACGACGCTCGCGCCCTGCCCGTGGAGGAAACGTGGACGCCATCGGCGATGCAACCGCTACTCCAGACCGGCCAGCTCGCGATAGAGCGGGAAGGCGTCGCACAGCTCCCGAACCTCCTCGCGAACCTGCCGGATACGCGCCTCGTCTCCGGGCTCGTCCAGCACGTGGGCGATCCACCCGGCGATGCGCTCCATCTGGTCGGCCTCCATGCCCCGGGTGGTCAGGGCCGGCGTGCCGATGCGCAGCCCCGATGTGACGAAGGGTGACCGGGTCTCGCCCGGCACCGTGTTCTTGTTGACCGTGATGCCCGCCGCTTCCAGGGCCGCCTCGGCGTCCTTCCCGGTGAGCTCCGGATGGCTGGGACGAAGATCCACCAGCATCAGGTGGTTGTCGGTCCCCCCGCTCACCAGGTGGAAGCCCCGACGGGCCAGTCCTTCGCCCAGGGCACGGGCATTGGCGATGATCTGAGCCGAATACGCCTTGAAGTCGGGCCGGAGTGCTTCCTTCAACGCCACCGCCTTCGCGGCGATGACGTGCATGAGCGGCCCCCCCTGGCTGAAGGGGAAGACCGCCTTGTCGATGGCCTTGGCGTGCTCCTCGGTGCAGAGGATGAGTCCGCCCCTGGGGCCTCGGAGCGTCTTGTGGGTGGTGGTGGTCACCACGTCGGAATGGGGTACGGGCGACGGGTGGTGCCCCGTCGCTACCAGACCCGCGATGTGCGCCATGTCCACCAGCAGCGTGGCGTCCACCTCCCGGGCGATGTCACCGAAGACCTCGAAGTCGATGATGCGGGGATAGGCGCTGGCGCCGGCCACGATCATCTTGGGGCGCTCGGCCCGCGCCTGCTCCCGCACCGCATCGTAGTCGATGCGGCCGTCATCCTCGCGGACGCCGTAGCTCACGACCTGGAAGAGCCGTCCGCTGAAGTTCACCGGTGAGCCGTGGGTCAGGTGGCCCCCGTGGCTCAGGCTCATGCCCAGGATCTTGTCCCCGGGCTCCAGGAACGCGAAGTACGCCGCCATGTTGGCCTGGGCCCCCGAGTGGGGCTGCGCGTTGGCGTGCTCGGCCCCGAACAGCGTCTTGGCGCGCTCCCGGGCCAGGCTCTCAGCCACGTCCACGAACTCGCATCCCCCGTAGTACCGCTTCCCGGGCAGTCCCTCGGCGTACTTGTTGGTCAGGACCGTGCCCATGGCCTCCAGCACGGCACGGGACACGAAGTTCTCCGACGCAATGAGCTCCAGCCCCTGGGACTGGCGCCGCGCTTCTGCCACGACGGCGTCGAAGACCTCCGGGTCCGTTCCCTTCAGGTGGTCCATCATCGGCTGCGACCTGTGGTTCAGAGATACGTGCGCTGCAGCTGGCGACCTTCCAGAATCCGGCTCTCGGCCAGCCGGTCCGCCGCCTGGCTCGTCGGCACGCCGTCAGCCTTGGCGCGCTCGAAGATGCGGATGAGCGTGTTGTAGATGTCGCCCGCCTTCCGCTTGCTGCGCTCCGGCGACCAGTCGTTGATCTCGCCGTACACGTTGATGAGACCGCCGGCGTTGATGACGTAGTCCGGGGCGTACAGGATCCCCTTCTTCTCCAGGGCGTTTCCGTGGTGGGAGCGGGCGAGCTGGTTGTTCGCCGCCCCTGCGACGATGTCGAACTTGAACCCCTCCAGCGTGTCGTCGTTCACCACGGCCCCCAGGGCACACGGTGCGAAGATGTCGGCATCCACGGCATAGATCTCGTCGGAACCCACAGCCGTGGCGCCGAACTCCTCCACCACCCGCTGTACCCGGTCGGCGTCGATGTCCGTCACGGTGAGCTTGGCACCCTCGGCGGCCAGGTCGGCGCAGAGGTAGTACCCCACATGGCCCACGCCCTGCACCGCCACGTGCTTCCCGGCCAGAGAGTCATCGCCGTACTTGAAGGCCGCGCACGCCTTGATGCCGCGGTACACGCCGTAGGCCGTCACGGGGGACGGATCCCCCGACTTGCCCAGCATGCCCACCACGTGGTCCGTCTCCATGTGGACGAACTCCATGTCCTCGGGCGACGTGCCCACGTCCTCGGCGGTGATGTAGCGGCCCTTGAGGGACTCCACCGCACGTCCGTGGGCCCGGAAGATCATCTCCCGGTCCTTGGCCTTGTTGTCCCCGACGATGACCGACTTGCCGCCGCCCAGGTTCAGCCCGGTGATGGCAGCCTTGTAGGTCATGCCCCGGGCCAGGCGGAGCGCATCCACCACGGCGTCGGCTTCGCTCTCGTAGTTCCAGAAGCGGGTGCCGCCCAGGGCGGGCCCCATGGTGGTGTCATGGATGGCGATGAGGCCCTTGTAGCCGAACTGGGGCTCGTTCCAGAAGACGAGCTGCTCGTGCTGCCGCTCGGACATCAGCTCGAAGATTTCCATGTCGCTCCCGCGCCTTTCTCTAGGGTGTGACGTGACCCCCGGGGCGCCCGTCGTGGGCTACGTCTCCCGGGCTGCCCGGAGGACCTCCCGGGCAATCACGTGTCTCATGATCTCACTGGTCCCTTCGTAGATCTCCGTTCCCTTCGCGTCCCGGAGGAGCTTCTCCACCGGGTAGTCCCGCATGTAGCCGTAGCCTCCGAAGATCTGGATGGCCTCGTCCGCCACCCAGGTGGCGGCCTCGCTGGCCGTGACTTTGGCAACTGCCGCCCGGGCGGTGAGGCCGTCGGGTCCCGTGCGGGGCTGCTCCCCACGGGTGTGGGCCTCCAGGGCCTCTGCCGCACCACGCGTCAGCGCCCGCGCCGCCATGATCCTGCGGTGCATCTCGGCAATCTTGGCCTGGATGGCGCCGAAGTCGGCCAGCGCCTGGCCGAACTGGTGTCGCTCCAGAGCGTAGCGCACGGCATGCTCCATGGCGGCCCGGGCGATGCCCACGGCCTGGGCGGCGATGCCCACGCGGCCCTCGTCCAGCGCCTCCATGGCGTAGCCCATTCCCGCATCGGGCTCCCCGAGGAGCGCTTCGGCACCCACACGGACGCCGTCCAGCGCCACGGTGACCGTCTGGGACGCCCGGAGCCCCAGGGTGCGTTCGGTGTCCCGCACCTCATAGCCCTCCGCCGACGGCTCCACCAGGAAGGCGCCCAGCTTCTTCTCTCCGGTACCGGCGAAGATCACCACGAGCCCACCCCGGGTCCCGTTGGTCACCCACCGCTTCGCGCCGTTGAGCGTCCAGCCGTCCCCGTCGGAGTCCGCCAGCGTGGCCACGGCCCCGACGTCGCTCCCCGCCTCGGCCTCGGAGAGGGCGAAGGCCCCCACCAGCTCGCCCGAAGCCAGCCGGGGGAGCCAGGCCTCCTTCTGAGCCTCGGTGCCGTGGCGGAGGATCATGCCACACACGGGCCCGCTGTGGATCGCCACCGAGAGGGCCACCGACGCGTCACCCCGGGCGAGCTCCTCCAACACCAGGAGGTAGGTGGACGCGTCGAACCCCAGGCCTCCCAGGGACTCGGGAACGCGCATGCCCAGGAAGCCCAGCTCGGCGAGCTTGGCGAAGATCGACTCGTCCAGGGCGCGGGCCTCGTCCCACGCGGCGGCATGGGGACGGAGCTCCCCGTCCGCGAAGTCGCGGGCCAGGGCCTGGATCTCGAGCTGCTCGGCAGCGAGGGTCATGGGCTCAGGGTGCTCAGCCGTAGTGGTAGAAGCCGCGGCCGCTCTTGCGGCCCAGCCAGCTCGCGGCGACGTACTTCCGAAGGAGGGGACACGGCCGGTAGCGGTCGTCGCCCAGCTCCCGGTGCAGCACCTCGAGGATGTTCAGGCAGGTATCCAGGCCGATCAGGTCGGCCAGGGCCAGCGGGCCCATGGGATGGTTCATCCCCAACTTCATGACCGTGTCGATGGCCTCGGGCTCGGCCACGCCCTCCATGAGGGCTGTCACGGCCTCGTTGATCATGGGCATGAGGACCCGGTTGGAGACGAAGCCGGGGAAGTCGTTGACCTCCACCGGGGTCTTCTCCAGCTCGCCGGCCAGCGCTACCACCGCCCGGGTGGTCTCGTCGTCGGTGGCCAGGCCGCGGATCACCTCCACGAGCTGCATGACGGGCACGGGGTTCATGAAGTGCATCCCGATGACCTTCTCGGGGCGCTTCGTCACCGCCGCGATCTCCGTGATGGAGATGGAGGAGGTGTTGCTGGCCAGGATGGCTTCGGCGGGTGCAGCGGCGTCCAACGTTGTGAAGATGGTGCGCTTGAGCTCCATCTTCTCGGGCACCGCTTCCACCACCAGGTCCGCGTCGGCCACGCCGGTGGCCAGGTCGGTTCCGGTCTCGATGCGCCCGAGGATCTCCTCCTTGGCCGCAGCGTCCAGAGCTCCCTTCTTGATCTGGCGGTCCAGGTTCTTGGCGATGGTGGCCACGGCCTTGTCCAGCACGTCCTGCGATACATCCACGAGGCGGACGGCCTTGCCGTGCTGCGCCGCCACGTGGGCGATGCCGTTCCCCATTGTCCCACCGCCTACCACCACGATGCGGTCGATGCTCATGGCTGCCTTCCCTGCTCCGTTGCTCGGCGGCGGTTACGCCGCCGTTGGGTCTCTTTCTCTCTCGTCACGCGGGCCGGCCAGCGCCAGCGGCCGCCGCTCCAGGGCGGCAGGCTCCGGCGCAAGCCAGGACCCCCACCAACACGCCGCCGCAGCGGCCAGGAAGCCCAGCGTCGCCACTACGCTTCCCTCGGGCCCGAAGCTGCCCCCCGTCAGCCAGGCAGGGCCGTGAAGCAGACCCTGCGCCGGGGGAGACGTCACGACCGTCAACCCGCTCACGGGCAGGCCGGCCAGATACCCCAGGCCCCAGTTCCATCCCAGATGGGCACCCGATGCCCACCACAAGCTCCCGGTGCGGAGGTACACCACACCCAGGAACAGCCCCGCCGCTCCGGTGTTCACGGCGCCCAGCGCCGTGGCCCCCGGGTTGGCCAGGTGTAACGCCCCGAACGCCACCGACGTCAGTCCCAGCCCCCACGCCGGGCCCCACTCCTCGGACAGCGCCTGAAGGGGGTAGCCCCTCAGGAGCGCCTCCTCGGCCGCAGCGGGGAGCATCAGGAGGCCAGCAGCCCCCAACGCGCCTCCCACCCACGCCGGCAGGCTCCCCCCGCCGGGGACCCAACGGACCACCCCAGCGACGGCCATCAGCCCCACCACGACCACCACCAGGCCCACGCCCAGAAGTCCACCCAGGAGCGCTTCCCGGGGCACCGAAGGCGCCAGGTGGAAGCCCAGGGCACCCAGACCCCGTCCGTCCATCCGGAGCGTGACGGCGCTGGCCAGCAGCACACCCAGCAGCGTGGCCGCTGCGCTCCCGGCCAGGCCGAAGCGGGCCAGGCCCAGGGCCGCCACCTCTGTTGTCACCACGGCCATGCCCATGAAGAGCACGAGCCGCCACCCGAGGCGCACCCGGCCCCCGGGGCTGTGGATCAGGCGCCAGGTCCTGTCCACGCAAACAAGAGAGCCCCGGACTACTGTCCGAGGCTCGAAGGCTTCACCGACCGGGCCAGCAACGCCGCTCCCACGATCTTGGTGGCGTCACCGGCCAGGAATGGAAGCACACCTACAGCCAGGAGATGGGTCAGGTCCTGCCCCGTGAGGAGAAGGAGCTGGGCGATCCCTCCCAGGTAGATGATGGCGATTCCCAGCGTCAGGCCCGGAAGCAGGCGCAGCCAGCTGCGGCGCCGATCCACGACAGCCCCCACGGCGAAGGCGGCCGCCGGCATGGCCAGGAGGTAGCCACCGGTTGGACCCATGAGCCAGGGCACACCTCCCCCGCCCAGGGCGAACACCGGCGCGCCGGCGGCGCCCACGGCCAGGTACAGCGCCATGGAGGCGGCACCGGCCCGGGCACCCAGCATCGCGCCGGCCAGAATGACGAAGAGCGGCTGGAGAGACATGGGGACGGGCGTCCACGGAAGGGGGACGGCCACATACGCGCCGAACCAGGTCGCGAGGGCGAACGCCACCATCCCGAGGGCGCTCCTCGCGCGCCGATCCGCGATCACCTCCTGCCCCGCCCAGCTCTTCACCGTCTCCGTCACCATGCTTCCCATCTCCGTTCGTGTTGCGTGCGTCCCACGGGTCGCGGGACGTCTCTTCTGTCGGGCCCCGAGCTCCGATTCCCCGAGCGGGACCGTCAAGCCTTCTCCACCGACATGGCCACGGCGTTGCCGCCGCCGAGACAGAGGGTGGCGAGACCCGTGGACGCACCCTTTTGCTCCATGGCGTTGAGCAGCGTCACGAGGATGCGTGCGCCCGACGCACCGATGGGGTGACCCAGGGCCACGGCACCGCCGTTCACGTTCACGCGCGCTTCGTCCATCCCCAGCTGGCGCATGTCGGCGATGGCCTGCACGGCGAACGCCTCGTTGACCTCCACGAGCTCGTAGTCGCCGATGACCTTGCCCTCCTGGGCCATGAGCTTCTGGACGGCGTCCACGGGCGCGAAGAAGAGGTCCTTCGGCTCGGTGGAGCCCACGGAATACCCCTTGATGAACGCGTCGATCTCCAGGCCGTTCTCCTCGGCATATTCCTGGGAAGCCACCACGACGGCGGCTCCGCCGTCGTTGAGCCCGGGGGCGTTGCCCGCGGTGACGACGTAGTGGGCCAGGCCCTCGGGGGCGTCCTTCACGAACACCGGCTTGAGCCTGCCAAGCGCCTCCATGGACGTGTCGGCCCGGGGACCCTCGTCGGTGTCCACCACCATGGCGCCCTTCCGCGTGGTGATCTCCACGGGGACGATCTCGTTCTTGAAGCGCCCGGCCTCGATGGCCGCGACGGCCTTCTGGTGTGAACGGAGGGAGAAGGCGTCGGCTTCCTCTCGGGTCACCTTGGCCTTGTCCGCCGTGTACTCGGCGTATCCGCCCATATGGCAGTTGCCGAAAGAGCACCACAGCCCGTCGTAGATGAGGCCGTCCTGGAGCGTCTGGTCACCGAACTTCACGCCACCGCGCATGCCCCGCAGGTAGTAGGGCACGTTGGACATGGACTCCATGCCGCCCGCCACCACGAGCCCGGCATCGCCGGCTCTGATCGCCTGGGCCGCCAGCATCACGGACTTCAGCCCCGAGCCACACACCTTGTTGATCGTCATGGACGGTATTGTGGCGGGAACACCCCCCCGGATGGCGGCCTGGCGTGCCGGAGCCTGACCCGATCCCCCGGTGACCACGTTCCCCATGATGACTTCGTCCACCCGGGCCGGGTCGATACCCGACCGCTCCACTGCCGCCCGGATCACGATGGCGCCCAACTCGGGTCCTGGGAGGGAGCTGAGTCCACCGAGGAAGCGACCGATGGGCGTCCGTGCGCCGCCCTTGAGGATCACGGGAGTCCTGGATCTGGCAGTCATATGCTCGGCTCTCGGAGATTTGATTTCGGGAGGGATCGGAGCGTGCGAACGCACGCAAACCGACGTCGTAAGATAGGGAAAAAGGGGGTGCGGGTCACCCGCCGTCCCGGGCGGTTTTCAGCCGTTCCGTGCCTCGTCCGCGGGAACCAGCGTGGGCCGCTCCTCCGACGGATCGAGACGCCCCCACGGGACCACCGGATCGTGCTCGAAGATGAGCAGCCACTCCTCCTCCCGGGCCCGGGTCCAGAGGCCACGCTTGGACTCGAGGGTCACCAGGGGCTCCAGGTCGTAGCCCATGATCCACGGCAGGGGCACGTGGGCCGTCGTCGGGCACACGTCGGCCAGGAAGCACGCCACGTTGCCGTCGCTGTGCACCAGCACCGAGTGATGGTGCGGGGTGTGGCCCGGGGTGGGGATCACGCGGACGCCTTCCGTCACGTCGGCGGGTCCTTCCACGAAGTCGTAGAGCCCGGCTTCGGCCACCGGGTCCATGTTGGGGAGGAGATAGCTCGCCCGGATGCGCTCGTTGTCCGAGTGGGCGAAGTCGAACTCCCCCTTCTGGACCACGTAGCGCGCCGCGGGGAACGCCGGCACCACCCGGTCGTCCTCGGTGCGCAGGGTGTTGCCCCCCGCGTGGTCGAAGTGGAGATGGGTGCTCAGGACGATGTCCACGTCGCCCGGTGCGAAGCCCGCGGCCCGGATGGCGTCCTCCAGGCGGGTGGGGTCGCCCTCGTTGGCCACACCGTAGATGCCCCGGAACTTGGCGTCCTCCTTGTTGCCGATCCCCGTGTCCACCAGAACCAGGGCGTTTGGTGCCTCCACGAGGAGGCAGCGGAGGGCGCAGGGAATGCGGTTGCGCTCGTCCGGCTCGATGCGCTTCTCCCAGAGGGGACGTGGCACGACGCCGAACATGGCGCCACCGTCCAGCCGCTGGAGGCCGGCTTCGAGGGCGTGGATGCGCACCGACCCGACCCGGGTGGAGCGCACCAGGGGGAGATCGTCGACGGCGATTGTCATGAAGCCGGATCCCGGTTGAGGGCCAACGTGGTCTGTCGGGGATCCCGCCTCTTCCGGCGTCCCCTCCGGCGAAGGTACCACTCCAGCGACGCCACGTCGTCCAGCCCCCGTCCCCGGGCCTCGTCCAGGAGGCGCAGAAGCACCCTGGCCGTGGCCAGGGCATCGCCGTAGGCGCGGTGTCGGCCCTGGATCCTCACGCCGAAGTGACGCGACACCACGTCCAGATTGCGATAGCGGAGCGCCGGGACCAGGCGGCGTACCATGCGCACGGTGCACATGCGTACCGGATCGGGCGCCTGTCCGAGGGCACGCGTGAGCTCCGTGGACACGAAGCCCCAGTCGAAGCTCACGTTGTGGGCCACGAAGACGCGCCCCTCCAGCCGGGCCAGGATGGTCTCGGCCACATGATCGAAATACGGGGCCCCGGCGACCATCTCGTCGGTGATGCCCGTGAGGGCCTGCACCCCGGGAGGAATCCTCCGTCCCGGGTTCACGAGGGTCTGGTACTCGTCGACGATCCGACCTCCGCGCACCTCGACCACGGCGATCTCCGTGATGCGGTGCCCGCGATCGACGCCGCCCCCCGTGGTCTCCACATCCACCACGGCGAAGCCCACGTCGTCCAGGGACGCCCCCAGGGGCGCAAGCCCGGGGTCGAGACTCCACACCCCGGTGCCGTCCACCCGGAAGCGGCTGTCTGCGCCCAGGAGTTGAAAGACGGCTGCCGAAGCCGCACCGGCGTGGCCCGAGAGGCCCAGGACGTCGCGTGCCAGATCCAGCGTGTGCGCAGGCCCCTGTCGGAGCCGCTCCTCGGCGGCACGCACCAGGGAGCGCGACGTGCGAACCGTCACGCCGAGTGCTCGGCGTGGGCGTCCCCCTGCGTGATGGCGAAGGAAAGTGCCTCGAGCTCCATGACCAGGTTCACGTCGGTGAGGGCCACGTGGGGCGGCACCTTCAGCTGAACGGCCGCGAAGTTCATGATGCCGCGGATTCCGGCGCTCACCGCCCGGCTGGCCAGCCCGGGAGCGGCTTCCGAGGGCACGGCCAGCACCACGAGGGTCGCGTCCTTGGCGCGGATCACCTCCTCCAGAAGGTCCACCGACTGGATCTCCACGTCTCCCCAGCACCGTCCGATCTTGGCCGGATCCGAATCGAGAACCGCCACACAGTCGTAGCCCCGCTCGGCGAAGCTGGGATACTGGAACAGGGCCGAGCCGATGCGTCCGGCTCCCACCAGGACCACCCGCCACCGCCGTTCCAGGCCCAGGATGCGCCGCAATCGCAGGCCCAGCTCGAGCACGCTGTAGCCCAATCCGCGCTTTCCGAAGGACCCGAATTGGGAAAGGTCCTTGCGTACCTGCGCAGCGGTGGTGCCCCCCTGCCGTGCCAGGTCCTCGCTGCTCACGGTGAGCATTCCCTCACCCTCGAGCTTCTCCAGGGCACGGAGATAGTGGGACAGTCTACGGACCGTCGAGTCTGAGATTCGTCGGGGCACGGCAGTACCTCTGTCGAGACACGGGGGGAGGCCCGGACCATGCGCGGCTTGTGAAAAGCTTCACAATAGTAGGGTGCTCTCGTCACTCCTGCAACGCGGCGGAAAGCGCGATGAAGTCGGCGGGAGAGAGGCGCTCCGGCCGGTCCCGAAGGTCCACTCCAACGCGATGGGCCGCGGATTCTGCGGATGCGGCCGAGCCGGAAAGGTCCGGATGATCCCGGAGGATCTTGCCCATCTGCTTGCGCCGCCACTGGAAGCACGCGCGCACCAGCGTCCGGAGGCGCACCTCCTCATGGGGATCCAGCGGCTCGGGCCGGAGCGGACAGATCCGCACGACCGCCGAGTCCACCCGGGGCACGGGACGGAAGGCACGCCGCCCCACCCGGAACAGCCGCTCCGCGGTGGCGACGCTCTGTACGCCCACCGCCAGGGCGCCGTAGGTCCGGTCGCCCGCCGGCGCCACGATCCGCTCCGCCACCTCGTCCTGGACCATGAGCACCATGTCCAAGGGGCGGGGCCTCTCCAGGAGCCGGAAGAGGAGGGGCGTGGTGATGTTGTACGGGATGTTGCCCACGACCCGGAGCTCGGAGGGCCGCCGGACCAGCGAATCGAGGGACACCTCGAGGACGTCGGCGTGCACAACGTGCACGTCCTCCCGACTCTCGTAGGTGCGGGCCAGCCCCTCGGCCAGGTCGTCGTCGAGCTCCACCAGGACCAGACGCCCCACCCGGCCGGCCAGGTGTGTGGTGAGGGCACCCCGACCCGGACCGATCTCCAGGACCTCGTCGTCGGGCCCCGCGCCGACGGCATCCACGATCTTCCGCTGGAGGTTCGGGTCCACCAGGAAGTTCTGTCCCAGCGAGCGC
>JASFRY010000080.1:0-11367 GCA_050114675.1 Gemmatimonadota bacterium
TGGGGTCGAGGGCGATGAACGCGCCCTGCAGGTAGGGCGTCTGCCCCGGGAAGCTCTTGACGGTGTCGAACTCCTCGTACTTCGGATGCTCGAAGTTCGGATCGGCCTCGATATCCGCCCACCCCTGCTTCATGGTCCGGTTGGCCGCCTTCTGCATGTCGACGTCGAGGGTGGTGTAGACCCGCAGGCCGCTCTTGTAGATCTCGTCCCCGAAGCGCGAGTCGAGGATCTGGCGCACCCACTCCTCGAAGTACGGGGCGATGGAGGTGACGGTCCCCTTGGGCTCCTCGGTGGGGAGCGGGTACTGCTTCCACCGCTCAGCCTCGGCCCGGGTCAGGTAGCCCAGGTCGGCCATGCGGGTGAGCACCAGATCACGGCGACGCTTGGCGTTGTCTGGATGCCGGAAGGGGTCGTACGTGCCGGGGCGGTTGAGGATGGCGGCCAGGAGCGCGGCCTCGGCCACGTTGACGTCCTGGACGTTCTTCCCCAGGTAGTTCCGGGCCGCGCTCTGGAATCCGTAGCCGCGACCCATGTAGATCTCGTTGAGGTACGCCTCCAGGATCTGGTCCTTCGTGTAGGCGCGCTCCAGATCCAGGGCGACCTGTACCTCCTTCAGCTTCCGCGTGTAGCGCCGCTGGAAGCCGATCTGGTCGAACATGTTGCGAGCGAGCTGCTGGGTGATGGTGCTGCCCCCACCCCGATACCGTCCCGTGAGCACGCCGATGGCCGCACGGGCGATGCCCCGGATGTCGAAGCCGTGGTGCTGGTAGAAGCGGTTGTCCTCGATGGCCACGACGGCCTGGGGGACGTACTCGGGCAGGGCATGGATGGAGACCGGAGTGCGCCGCTCGAACCCGATCTCGGTGATGAGACGTCCGTCGTGGCTCAGCAGCTTGCTGGTCTGCTCCGGCTCCCACGTCTTGATCTGGGCGATGGAGGGGCAGGCGTCTCCGGCGCAGAGGTTCTTCCACGTTCCCCACCCGCCGCCGGCGCCCCCGGCCACCAGGAACGTCCCGACCAACAGATACAGCTTCGGCTTCCAGAGCCTTCTCAGGAGAATTCGAAGCTCGCGGGCTCTCGTCGTTCCGGGATCGGCCTTGGCCATTACGCTCAGGGGATTTCGGGGACGTCACCCCGTACTACTGCAAGCCCGGTGCCATGTGTTCCCCCGGACCGCTGCGGACGGCCCAAGCTAGCGGCGCCCGCATGATGCCCTCAAGGCGCGTGCCGCAGAGGGTAGCCCGAATGCCCATGGCTTGACCCGGTGCAGCGGGTGCATGAACGTGTTGGTCTGTGACCTCTTCTCGGGGCCACGACCAGAGCGTAGCGCGGCCCGCACCGCTTTCCGGAGAGAAGCTTTGAAGACCACGCCACGGCGGGTAGAGAAGCCCTGGGGCTATGAGCTCATCTGGGCCGAGACGGAGCTCTATGTGGGCAAGATCCTCCACGTCAACGCCGGAGAGGCGCTCTCCGTGCAGGCGCACCGTATCAAGGACGAGACCCTCCATCTCCTCTCCGGGGAGATCCGTCTCGAAGCGGGCGATACGCCCGAGCAGCTCGAAGACGTGAGGCTGGGCGCAGGCGAGTCGTTCCGCGTGACGCCCGGCACCGTGCACCGGATCGTGGCCGTCACCGATGCCGACGTGCTGGAGGCGTCGACACCGCATCTGGAGGACGTTGTTCGGTTCAGTGACCGCTATGGACGCGTGCCGGGGGGTCCGGACCCGCAGTGAAGCCTGCCCCGGTTGAGCATACGATCTTCTTCGCCCTGGGCTCCAACCTCGGGGATTCCATGATGACCCTGCGGCGGGCGGCCGAGGCCCTGGCAAAGCACCTGGACGACGTCCGGTGCTCCGCCGTTTACCGTACGCCTCCCGAGCGGGGCGCCGACCAGCCGCCCTACCTGAACGCAGCCGTGGGAGGGCGGGGGAGCCTGACCCCGCGGACGGCCCTGGAGCTGGCCCACCGGCTGGAGCATCAGGCGGGCCGACGGCGGCCCTACCCGGGGGCGTCCCGGACGCTGGACGTGGACGTCCTCTTCGTGGGGGATGCCGTGGTGCACGAGCCCGATCTCAGCGTGCCGCACCCCCGATGGTCCTCCCGGGACTTCGTGGTCGTGCCCCTCCTGGACGTCGCCCCGGAGTGGACGGATCCGGAGACGGGCCGCTCCGTGGCCGAGGTGGGGAGGGACGCCGGGTGGTCGAGTGCGCGCTTCCCGGTCGTGGCGGAGCCCGGAATCCTCTTGTCGGGAGTTGGAACGTGAAGGTGCTTTCCCGCATCGTCCTCGCCGTGGTCACCCTGGTGGGCACCGCCTGCGGTACGGGTGCCCAGGAGGCGTCTCGACCGCTGGTGGTGTCGTCGGACCGTCAGTTGGCGGAGCTGGCATCGGCGCTCCTGCCGGACCTGGCGCACCGCGCGGGCATGGAGCTGAAGGAGCCGGTGCGCCTCGAGAAGCGGAGTCGGGAGCAGCTGGTGCGCTATCTCCGCAACAAGCTCGACCAGGAGCTCCCGGAAGGCGAGGCGCGAGCCGAGGTGTCGTCGTACCACCTCCTGGGCCTGGTGCCCGATTCGCTGGACCTACGGGGCGTTCTCCTCTCCCTCTATACCGAGCAGGTGGCGGGCTTCTATGAGCCCGACTCCACGGCCCTCTTCATCATGGACGACCAGCCGGCCTCCGCGGTGCAGGGGCTGCTGATCCACGAGCTCGTCCACGCGGTCCAGGACCAGACCGTCGACCTTCACGCCCTGACCGACCCCTCGCTCAGCGAGGACCGCCGCAACGCCGCGCAGGCGGCCATCGAGGGTCAGGCGACGCTGGTCATGCTCGAGTACCTCACGGAGCAGATGCGGGGCGCGCCCGTGGACCTGGCCGACGTACCCGACTTTGCGGCTTCACTTCGGCCCGCCCTGGAGGGCGTCAAGAACCAGTTCCCGGCGCGGGCCAGCGCCCCGGAGGTCATCCAGGAGTCCCTCCTCTTTCCCTATGTGGAGGGCGCCGGCTACGTGCAGAGCCTGTGGACGTCGGGGAAGCACACCCCCCCGTTCGGTCCCTACCTCCCGATGTCTACCGAGCAGGTGGTGACCCACGACAGGAACGATGCGCCCGTGATCCTCTCGGTGAGCGTGGATGCGGGACGCGTGGCGCGCAGCGACAATCTGGGACGCCTGGAGACGGGCGTCCTCCTCGACACCCGGTTGGGGGATGGAGGTGCCGACCTGGCCGAGGGGTGGGGAGGGGACGAGTACGCCCTGGTGGACCTTCCCGACGGCAGCCAGGGCCTCGCGTGGGCTACGGTCTGGGACGACGTCGCGGCGCGGGACCGCTTCGTCGCCGCGTTGACGGACCACCTGGACGGCTTTCCCCTGGATGCGAGCCTGGAGCCCCTGGACGTGGACGGCAGGCCGGGAGCGCTCCTGCGCGTGGGGCTTCCGTCCACGGTCACGGTGCGGGTGCGGAGGGCCTCGTGAAGCCTCGGCCCGACGTCGTCGCCGCCGTCGCCGTGGGCGCCGGTACGGGGACCTATCCGGTGCTGGTGGGCAGCGGTCTCCTGGGGCGCCTGCCCGACCTCCTCCTGGAATACGCCCCGGTGCACCGCTACGGTTTCATCTGCGACGAGCGGGTGGCGGAGCTCTACGGAGAGGCGTCGGTGGCCAGGGTCCGCGACGCGGGCCTGCGCGCCGATCTCTTCACGTTCCCCATGGGCGAGGCGTCCAAGACCAGGAAGACCTGGTCCATCCTCACGGACCGTCTCCTGGAGGCCGGCCTGGGGCGGGATGCCGCCGTGGTGGCGCTGGGTGGAGGCGTGACCGGCGACCTGGCGGGCTTCGTCGCTGCCACCTACCTGCGGGGCGTGCCGGTCGTCCAGGTGCCCACGAGCCTGGTGGCCATGATCGACGCGTCGGTGGGCGGCAAGACGGGCGTCGACGTCCGCGCGGGGAAGAACCTGGTGGGCGCCTTCCACCCTCCCAAGGTGGTGATCGCCGATCCGGACACCATCGCGACGCTCCCCCGGGCGGAGCGAGCCCAGGGGCTGGCGGAAGCCGTGAAGCACGGCGCCGTGCTGGACGAGGCCTACTACGAGGCCCTGTTGGACAAGGCCGACCAGCTCCTCGATGCCGAGCCCACCGCCACACGCAACGCCGTGTTCCGCTCGGTGGAGATCAAGGCGAAGGTGGTGACCAAGGACGAGCGGGAGTCGGGCTTTCGGCAGGTGCTGAACTTCGGGCACACCCTGGGACACGCGCTGGAGACGGCGTCGGGCTACGAATTGCGGCACGGAAGCGCCGTGGCGGTGGGGATGATCCTCGAGGCGCGCCTGGGCGAGGCGGTGGGCGTCACGGCCGACGGCACGGCGGACAGGCTGGCGGAGGGGCTCCAGCGCTTCGGGCTCGGGGGCCTTTCGGGGTATGCCCTCAACACGGACGAGGTCGTGGGGTTCCTGGATACGGACAAGAAGGTGCGCAAGGGGCGGGCCAGATACGTGCTGTTGGAGCGGGTGGGCGCGGCCTGGGAGTCGGATGGGTGGAGCCATCCGGTGCCGGAGGGCGTGGTGCGGACGCTGGTGGAGGGGTTTCTCGAAGGCGACGACCCGGGGGGCGGATCCTGACCGTGTAACCCTTTGAAAAGATAGTGTTTACGCACTCATTCCAGAATTTGACCGACCTCTCGGAGCCATCTATCTTTCCCCCGATTCAATCCCTGTGTATGGAGGAGTCATGGCGCTCACGGAGCGCTTTCAAGGCTTCAGCGTAGCGTCGGCGCTCACCACGCGCGCGACGACGGATCCCGGCCGTGACTATCTCCTGACCGCCGGGGGCTCCCTCAGCTTCGGAGAAGTGGACAGCCGGTCCGACGCCCTCGCCGCCGCCCTGGCCAACCTGGGCGTGGAGGCCGGAGACCGCGTCGCTCTGATACTCCCCGATTGTCCCGAGTTCGTGGTGTCGCTCTTCGCCGTCGCCAAGCTCGGCGCTGTGGTGGTGCCCTTCAACCCGCGTCTTCCTCCCCTGGAGCTCCAGTACATGCTCCGCCACTCCGAGGCCGTGGCGGCCGTGACCGTCGAGCACGCGTACGGGATCGACTTCCTCGAGGTGTTCGAGGATCTCCTGGTCCGCCTTCCCGAGCTCCAGTACCTGGTGACGGTAGGAGAGGAGGACCTCTGGTACGACGACCGGATCTTCCAATACGAAGACCTCATCTCGGCCGGGGCGGGACGGGATTTTGCCACGACGGAGCTGGACCCCGCCACGTCCTGCTTCGCCATCGTCTACACGTCGGGCACCACGGGGAAGCCCAAGGGCGTGGCGCTCTCCCACCGGAACCTCCTCTCGGTGGCGGCGGCCACGGCCGAGGCGCTGAGCCTCCAGGCCAGCGATCGCGTCGTGGGTCTGGACGGCCTCTATCACGTGTTCGGGCTCGGTCCCGGGCTTCTGGCCACCCTGTCCGTAGGGGCGTCGCTGGTCCTGGCGGAGGACGGACCGTCCCAGACGCTGGACCAGGTGGCGAGACATCATGCCACGGTGCACTACGGCGTGCCCACCATGTTCGTGTCCGAGCTTCGCGAGCAGGAGCGAAGAGCTCGGGACGTGTCCAGCCTCCGCCTTGCCATGGTGTCGGGGGCGCCGGTAAGTGACGAACTGGTCCGGAGGATCAGGGACGGGCTGTGCCCTCTGGTCCTGGTGGGCTACTCCCTCACGGAGACGGCGTCGACCCTGTGCATGACACGGGTGGACGACCCCACCGAGAAGCAGACCTTCACGGTGGGCAAGCCCATCGCAGGGAGTGAGATCCGCATCCTGGAGCGCGACGGCGAAGAGCTCCCGGTGGAGAGCGTGGGGGAGATCGCCGTCAAAGGGCCGGGCGTCATGCTGGGGTATCATCGGCAGCCCAGGGAGACGGCCGCGGCCTTCGATCCTCAGGGATACTACCTCACGGGCGACCTGGGAATCGTAGACGAGGAAGGGTTCGTCCATTTGGTGGGCAGACGGAAAGAAGTTATCATTAGGGCTGGCTTCAACGTGTACCCCCGGGAAGTCGAGTCTCGGCTCGAGGCGCACCCGGCGGTGCGGGAGGCGGCAGTGATCGGGGTTCCCGATGACCTCCTCGGTGAAGCCACGTGCGCCTGCATCGTCCCGGACGAGGGGGCGATCGTGACCAGCCAGGAAATCGTGGACTGGTGCCGCGAGACGCTCGCGGATCCCAAGATCCCGGACCAGGTTCGGTTCTTCGACGCCTTCCCGAGAACCGGGACGGGGAAGGTCCGCCGGGTTGAGCTCTCCCGCATGGTTTTCTCGGAGGGCCGCCCGGCCTGAAGCGTGCCGCAGCGCCGAGCGTCGGTGCTCACAGGGCTTCCCCAACCGGACCGCGATCTACGGACGTGGTGTTGGTGGGGAGGTCTCGCGGCCAATCACAACTCGGTTTGCGAGAAGGAAGCGAATGACTAATCCGTACGCCCGCGCCCCCCATCAGGGCGGCGTGGGGATGGGCGCGTCCGAAGCGCCCCACGCCGCGCTCCTCATCGACTTCGACAACGTCACGATGGGGATGCGCAGCGACCTCTCTAAGGAGCTCAAGACCCTTCTGGGCTCCGACGTCATCAAGGGCAAGGTCAGCGTTCAGAGGGCCTATGCCGACTGGCGCCGCTACCCCCAGTACATCGTACCCCTCTCCGAGGCCTCGGTGGACCTGATCTTCGCTCCCGCGTACGGGAGCAACAAGAAGAACGCCACCGACATCCGCATGGCCATCGACGCCCTGGAGTTGGTGTTCATCCGTCCGGAGATCGGGACCTACATCCTCCTCACCGGGGACTCCGACTTCTCCAGCCTCGTGCTCAAGCTCAAGGAGTACGGCAAGTACGTCATCGGAGTGGGGATCCAGGAGTCCACCTCGGACATCCTCGTCCAGAACTGCGATGAGTACTACTCCTACACCACGCTGACCGGACTCCGGAAGACCACCGAATCGGATCAGCGACCCGCCGATCCGTGGGTCCTGGTGAAGGACGCCTTGAAGCGGATGGTGGACCGGGACGACGTCATGCGCTCCGACCGCCTGAAGCAGGTCATGCAGGAGATCGACGCGTCCTTCGACGAGGGCGAGCTGGGCTTCAGCAAGTTCTCCAAGTTCCTCACCGAGGCCTCGTCCCGGGGCCTGGTCGCGCTCAAGAAGCTGGACAACGGCCAGTACGAGGTGGGTCCGTCCCGGGGACGTGGAAGGAAGAGCGACGCCGACGACAGGGACAGTCGTGGGGGAGCCCGGAGCCGCGGCGGACGCAGAGACAGGGACAGGGATAGGGAGCGCCACGAGGGCGGGGACAGCCGGTCCCGGGACGACGACGTTTCGTCGTCGGATGCTTCGGGAAAGGACCCCCTCCGTGAGGCCTATGCCCTCCTGACCCGGTCGCTGGAAGAGCTGCGCGAGGATGGACGCGACCCGGTGCGCGATTCGGATGTGAAGCGCAAGATGCTGGAGTTCGAGAAGAACTTCGACGAGGCCGAGCTGGGCTTCAGCAAGTTCTCCAAGTTCCTGGCCCAGGCGGAGGACCACGACGTCATCCGCCTCTCCAAGACCGACGCGGGCAACTACGAGGTCGCCCTCGCCGACGGGTCGGGGGGCGGCGCATCGGGCCGACGCTCTGGCGAGGGCAGGCCCGAGCGGAGGGCGCACGAAAGCTCCCGGGCACCGGATGCCAAGAAGGAGCGGGCCAGGCACGAAGAGGCTACGGCGGCCGGCGGGGATTCCGGCAAGGACAAGAAGGACAAGAAGGAGGAGGGACCGAAGGCGAAGGAGAAGGAAGAGGAGCCCGGGGAGACGGTCATGGAGATCGACCCCTCCAAGATGGAGGACGTCAGCCACCGGCTCGGGCCCCGCAAGGGCTCCACGCGTCGTCGGGGTTCGGACGAGGAGGGCCCGGTGCTCTTCGAAGGTCAGGTGGTGACGGCTTCCTCGGGGAGCTCGGACCCCGAGCCATCGACCGGCGGCGATTTCGATGCGTCGGCCCTGGGGCTTCCCACCGATCCCGACGCCATCGTCCGGTACCTCACCCACAGGTATCGCGGGGTAGGGGAGAAGACGGCCGAGTCCCTGGTGCAGCGATATGGAACCGACCTCTTCCGCGTGCTGCGGGACCATCCCGAGAGCATCAACGACGCCGTGACGCCGAAGCGCGCGGAGCAGGTGCTCGAGGCGTGGAGGACCGACTACGAGCGTCGCATGAGCCGACGCGGCAACGGAGCGCCGGAAGGCGGCCATCGCAGGAACCGGGACAGCGGGCCCCGGGGACGTTCGGAGTCCTGACGGCCGGTCGTCCTCACCGTGAAGCCGCCGCGGTGCCTCCCTGGCGCCGCGGCGGCGCGCCTTCGGGGGCGGCGCTGGACCTCGACTTCTTCCGCCGTCCCGTGGTGGAGGTGGCCCGTGCTCTCCTGGGGACGCGCCTCGCATCCTCCCTGGACGGGGTGGTCACAACCGGCGTGATCGTAGAGACCGAAGCCTACCAGGGGCCATCGGATCCCGCCTCCCATGCCGCCACGGCGGCCGGTCGCACACATCGCAACCGGGCCATGTTCGGCCCGCCCGGACACGCCTACGTCTATCGCATCTACGGGATGCACTGGTGCGTCAACGTGGTCACCGGGGCGGAGGGCGACCCCCAGGCTGTGCTCGTCCGTGGTTTGGAGCCCCTGGAGGGCATCGCCGAGATGGAGCGGCGCCGGGGGGGACGCACGCCGCTGACCGCGGGTCCCGGCCGCCTCTGCGAGGCCCTCGGCATCACCGGCGCGCTCTACGGACACCACCTCCTTGCGCCCCCGCTCCGGATCCTCCCGGGATGGCAGGTTCCGGATCGCCAGGTGGTCGTGACGGGGCGCATCGGAGTGCGCGCTGCGGCGGAGCGGCCGTTTCGGTTCTATGTTCGTGGCTCACCCGGGGTGACGCCGGGGCGGTAGCCGGCGGCGCCCGATCCCGTACATCGCAGACGCAGGCCCGCCGACTCGGCCCACGCTCCGGTCGGAACCCTGGAGAACGGAGAACGGATGAGCGACCCAACCTGGATCTCGGTCCTTCCCCCTGTGCTGGCCATCGTTCTGGCCATCTGGAGTCGCCAGGTCTACCTGTCGCTGGCCGGGGGGATCTGGCTGGGCTACATGATCCTCTCGGGGTGGCACCCCCTGGTCGGACTCGGGGGTGCCATCCAGAGCACGGTGGACGTCCTGGGCGACCCCGGGGACACCCGCGCCATCATGTTCACCCTGGTCATCGGGGCCCTCATCGCCACGGTGGAAGCCTCGGGCGGTGTTCGGGGCTTCGTAGAGTATCTGGAGAAGACCAACTGGGTGACCACGGCCAAGCGCGCGCAGCTCCTGGCGTGGTTCACGGGGTGCATCATCTTCATCGAGTCGAACATCACGGTGCTGGTCTCGGGCGCCGTGGCCCGGCCCCTCTGTGATCGCTACAAGTGCTCCAGGGAGAAGCTGGCCTACATCATCGACTCCACGTCGGCGCCCATCTGCATCCTGATCCCCATGAACGCGTGGGGAGCCTACAACCTGCAGATCCTCGCGGGGCTCGGGGTGGAGGATCCCCTCAAGGTGTTCCTGGAGGCCGTGTCGCTGAACTTCTACGCCATCATCGCCGTGGTGCTGGTGTTGAGCGTGATCGTGTGGGGCATCGACCTGGGACCCATGAAGAAGGCCGAAAAGCGGACCCGGGAGGGAGCGCTCCTGTGGCCCAACGCCACACCCATGATCGACGAAGAGGTGCTCTCGCCCAAGCCCAATACCAAGGTGCCGCCCAGGGCCATCAACATGATCCTTCCCATCGCGGCCATGGTGCTCTTCATGCCGGTGGGGCTCTACATCACCGGCGGCGGGGACATCCTGGAGGGGTCCGGCTCCACTTCGGTGCTCTGGGCGGTTCTCTTCGGCCTGACGACGGCATGGGTCCTCCTGCTGGCGCAGCGCGCCTACTCCCAGGACGAGCTCGTGAAGATCGGTCTCAAAGGGGCCGGAGGACTCATCCCGCTGGCGCTGATCCTCCTCCTGGCGCTGGCCCTGGGCGACGTCACCGAGAAGCTGGGCACGGGCGTGTTCGTGGCCGAGCTCACCTCGGGGCTCCTCCCCCCGTTCCTCTTCCTGCCTCTGGTGTTCGTGGTGGCGGCCATCATCGCCTTCTCCACCGGGACGAGCTGGGGCACCTTCGCCATCATGCTGCCCATCGCCGTGCCCGCCGCGGCGACGCTGGGGCTGCCCGTGGCCCCCTTCGTGGCAGCGTCGCTGTCCGGGGGGGTCTTCGGGGACCACTGCTCGCCCATCTCCGACACGACCATCATCTCGTCCATGGCCGCGGCCACGGATCATATCGACCACGTTCGCACGCAGCTGCCGTATGCCCTACTCGGTGGGGCGGCCACGGTGATATGCTTCACCGTGTTGGGCGCCATGCTGTAGCCCGTCTCGCGTCGTGGGAATGCCCGGCGGTGGGACGTGGATCCAGGGGCCGGCACGGGGGTAGGCTGGCACGACCCTCCGCCCGTCCAGCAGGTCGCCCGGACTGCGGCGCGACCTGCCAGCCGACAGCTCGAAGCACGGCGCCCCCGGGCGCCTGAACCCATGGAACGGGAGTCGTACCGTTGGACGTCATCGTATGCGTGAAGCGCGTGCCGGACACCGAGACCCGGATCCGGATCACCGAGGACGGCACCGCCGTCGACCCCTCCGGGGTCAAGTTCATCATGAGCCCCTACGACGAGTTCGCCGTGGAGGCCGCGCTGCGGACCAAGGAAGCAGCTGGCGACGGTGAGGTGACCCTCGTCACGCTGGGCGACGACAGCGCCCAGGAGACGCTGCGCGCGGGCCTCGCCATGGGCGCCGACAAGGCCGTCCTGCTCCAGGGCGGTGCGACCATGGACGGGCTGGCGACGGCGAAGGCGCTCACCGCGGAGCTCGAGGGATCCGACGCTCCCCTCATCCTCTTTGGCGTGAAGGCGGCCGATCACGACCAGCAGCAGGTGGGACCCATGGTCGCCACGCTGCTGGGACGACCCAGTGTCACGGGCGTCGCCTCCTTCGAGCTCCAGGGGGATAAGGTCGTCTGCGAACGTGAGGTCGAAGGGGGCATGGAGGTCGTGGAGGTCCAGCTTCCGGCGCTCCTGACCATCACGAAGGGCACGTACGAGCCGCGATACGCGTCGCTGAAGGGGATCATGGCGGCCAAGAAGAAGCCGCTGGAAACCAAGCCCGCGTCGTCCGCGGACAGCCGGATCACCGTGGAGAAGCTGGCCTACCCGCCGGAGCGCTCCGCCGGGAAGATCGTGGGTGAGGGCGCCGACGCCGTGCCCGAGCTCGTTCGCCTGCTGAGGGAAGAGGCCAACG
>JASFRY010000081.1:0-11336 GCA_050114675.1 Gemmatimonadota bacterium
CGAGGCGGAAGGGGGGCCGGTGGTTGGGGAGGACATGCTGCCGGAAGTCGAGGCCGAGAAGCCGTGGCCGGACATCGAGGCCGAAGAGGCACCCGGGATCGGGCCGGAGGCCCTTCCGGAAGCCGAGTCCGAAGAGCCGTGGCCGGACACCGGGACGGAAGAGGCACCCGAGATCGAGGCGGAGCTCCTCCCCGAGGGGGAGGCCGAGACGCCCTCCATTGTCGACGACACGTCCGAGTGGGTCTTCGAGACGGAGACGGAGATCGACCCCGACGGCCTCGAGATCGAGCCCATGGAGACGGTCCAGTCCTCCCTGTCCGAGCCGGGAGAGGGCCCGCACCCGGAGCAGAGCATCGGCTTCGAGATCGAGGAGACGACGCTGGAAGAGCCTCCCTCCGTGGCGTTTGAGGAGGAAGAGCAGGACATCGACACGGAGCTGGACCTGGAGCCCACCTCCTTCGACGAGGCCTCCTTGGAGGACGTCGAGACGTCCTGGCCCGAAGCGGAAGCCGCGTTGCCGGAAACACCGGCATCCGAGACCCTCGAGCCCGAGGCTCCACAGCCGCCGGAGCCGGAGGGCTGGGCGGTAGAGCCCGAGCCCGTCCCGGAGCAGCCCGAGCCGGAACCCGCGCCCACACCGCCCGACGTCGGAGGCTTCACCTTCGGGAAGCGGGACCCGACGGAGAAGGCCCGCCGCCTGGCCAGGGTGCTTGTATCGGACATGATCATGTACAACCCGGAGCGACACGAGCGAGCGCTGGCGGGCGGGACGCTCAAGGAGGACTTCGCAGACGAGATCGCCAAGTCGTGGAGGGAGTACGTCGATCAGGTGGGCGAGGACACCGCCCGGGGCAACAGCTTCTGGACCGACGCGCTCAACGAGATCCTGGCCCGGGGCGAGCAGGTCTTCTGACGCTCGCCCGGCGTTGATGCCTTCCCGGCGGGCCGGTATATTGGTGCGCGTTGGGCCTGAGGAGGGGCCGTCCCGGGCGGGCGGCCCCTTTCGTACGTCAGGTCCCCGATACGCGTGTGAAGACCCCGAACACCGCCCACGGCCAAAGAGCGATATGACCAAAGAGCAGCTACAGCGTCTCGAGGAGCTCGAGGAGAAGGTCCAAGAGCTCAGGGGGTACCTTTGACCTGGATCGACGCCAGGAACGGCTGAAGGAGCTGGACGAGGCCATGACCCGTCCGGGCTTCTGGGACAACCCGGACCAGGCCCGGGAGACCATCGCCGAGTCCAACCGAATAAAGTCGTGGCTGGAGCCCTGGTCCGAGCTGGACGAGAAGATCCAGAACCTGAAGGCCATGGCCGAGCTCCTGGAAGAGGAATCCGACGCCGAGCTCGAGGCGGAATGGGAGCGTGGGCTCGCCGTCCTCGAGCAGGGCGTTGAGGCCCTCGAGGTCAAGACCATGCTCCAGGGCGAGGACGACCACCGGGAGGCGCTTGTGACCATCCACCCCGGCGCAGGCGGGACCGAATCCCAGGATTGGGCCGAGATGCTCACCCGGATGTACACCCGGTGGGCGGAGCGCCACGGATTCAACGTGAGCGTTCTGGACATGCAGCCCGGCGAAGAGGCGGGCATCAAGAGCGCCACGTTGGAGATCAAGGGCGAGAGCGCGTACGGGTACCTGAAGGCCGAGGCCGGTGTGCACCGGCTGGTGCGCATCTCGCCCTTCGACGCCCAGGCCCGGCGCCACACGTCGTTCGCCAGCGTCTTCGTGTATCCCATGGTGGACGACGACATCGAGATCGACATCGACGAGGGCGATCTGCGCATCGACACCTACCGGGCCTCGGGCGCGGGCGGGCAGCACGTCAACAAGACCGATTCGGCGGTGCGCATCACCCACGAGCCCACGGGCATCGTGGTGGCCTGCCAGCAGGAGCGCTCCCAGCACAAGAACAAAGCCACGGCGATGAAGATGCTCCGGGCGGCGCTCTACCAGCACGCCCTGGAGGAACGGGAGAAGGAGCGCCAGGTGCTGGAGGCCACCAAGACGGACATCGCCTGGGGCAACCAGATCCGGTCCTACGTGTTCCAGCCGTACACCATGGTGAACGACCACCGCACGGAGCTGAAGATGAGCGACGTCCATGCCGTCATGGACGGCGATCTCGACCCGTTCATCGAGGCCTACCTCAAGCAATTCGGCGCCAACACGGCGGCGTAACCACGGCGGACGTCACGATCATGGAAGATCTGAACCAGGTGCTCCGGGTGCGACGGGAGAAGCTCGACGCCCTCAGGGAGCGGGGGCTGGAGCCCTTCGCCTACCGATTCGACCCGACGCACGTCTCCACCGCAGCCGTCCACGCGTTCGAAGAGGCCGAGGCCGGTGCGTCCCTCGACGAGAACGGCCACGGCGAGGTGGTGCGGGTGGGCGGACGCCTGGTGTCGTGGCGCTCCCACGGCAAGAGCGCCTTCGCCCACATCGAGGACCGGGCGGGGAGCATCCAGCTGTATTTCCGGAAGAACGTCCTGGGCGACGTCTCCTTCGAGGACCTGGACCTCCTGGACCTGGGAGACTGGGTGGGGGTGGAAGGCCCCGTCTTCCGGACGCGGATGGGAGAGGTCACGGTCCAGGCCACGTCGTGGACGCTCCTGAGCAAGTCCCTGCGTCCGCTCCCCTTCGGCAAGGTGGAGACCGATCCCGAGTCGGGGGAGCGCACCGTGCACTCCGGCTTCGCCGATACCGAGTCGCGCTACCGGCAGCGCTACGCCGACCTGGCCGTGAACCCCGAGGTGCGGGAGGTCTTCCGCACCCGGGCCCGCATCATCTCCGAGCTCCGTGCCTTCCTGGACGCGGAGGGCTTCCTGGAGGTGGAGACGCCGGCGCTCCAGCCCCTTTACGGCGGCGCGTCGGCCCGGCCTTTCGTCACGACGCACAACGCGCTGGACCGGACCATGTACCTGCGCATCGCCGACGAGCTGTATCTGAAGCGGCTCGTCGTGGGAGGGCTGGACCGGGTCTACGAGATCAGCAAGGACTTCCGCAACGAGGGGATCGACCGCTTCCACAACCCCGAGTTCACCATGCTGGAGTGGTACCAGGCCTTCGCGGACTACGAGGACCAGATGGACCTGGTGGAGCGTATGGTTGTCCACGTGGCGGACCACGTCCTGGGCCGGCGCACCTTCACCTTCGGGGAGCACGATCTGAGCGTGGAGCCGCCGTTTCGGCGCCTCCGACTGGTGGATGCGCTCTCGGAGGCCCTGTCCAGCGACGTGAGGAAGCTCCCCGAAGACGAGCTGCGGCGGCGGGCCGAGGACCTCTCCATCCCCGAGCTGGCCGGGGCGGGGCGGGGCAAGCTCATCGACAAGCTCTTCGGGGAGCTGGTCGAGCCCTCCCTCGTGCAGCCCACCTTCGTGCTCGACCACCCGAAGGAGCTCTCCCCTCTGGCCAAGCCCAAGCGGGGCGAGCCCGAGCTCACGGAGCGGTTCGAGCTCTACATGGCCGGGATGGAGATCTTCAATGCCTTCTCCGAGCTCAACGACCCCCTGGACCAGCGGGAGCGCTTCGAGGCCCAGGCCCGCCTGCGGGCCGAGGGAGACGAGGAGGCCCAGCAGATCGACGACGACTACATCCGGGCCCTGGAGTACGGCATGCCGCCCACCGGCGGGGTAGGCATGGGTGTGGACCGCTTCGTCATGCTCCTCACGAACCAGTCGTCCATCAGGGACGTCATCCTCTTCCCCATCCTCCGGGCCGACGAGTGACGTCGGGCCGCCCCGGGGACTGAGACCCGGAACGCCATGCGAAACCTCCACTGGTTCATCGCGCGCCACTACCTGGGCGGCGGACGCCGCCGGGGACTGTTGTCCCTCATCACGTGGATCGCTCTGGGCGGCGTCACGGTGGGAGTGACGGCGCTGGTGGTGGTCATCGCCGTCATGACGGGAATGCAGGAAGACCTGCGCGCCAAGATCCTCGAGTCCACGCCCCACGTCATGATCCTGGAGCAGGGATCATCCCTGCGCATGAAGGACTGGGAGGCCGTGATGGACTCGGTCCTGCAGGTCCCCGGCGTCGTGGGCGCGGCCCCCTTCGTTCTCTCGGACGTGGCCCTCACCCGAGGGGAGGAGGACGGCATGCCCTACACGCAGACCGCCCACCTGTACGGCGTGAGCGTGGATACCGCCCGTGCGGCGGCCACCGACATGGAGCGGAAGATCCTCCAGGGCGCGTTCAACCTGGAGCGGCCGCCCTCGGGGTTGAGCCCCATCCTCCTGGGCAGCGGGCTGGCGGACCGGATGCAGCTCTTCCGGGGCGATACGCTGGTGGTGATCGCCTTCGAGAACCTCAAGCAGGGTCTCCTGGGCCTCATGCCCACCATGCGCCAGTTCGAGGTGACGGGCACGTTCACCACGGGCATGTACGAGTACGACACCGGGAACGTGTATACCCGGCTGGAAGACGCCCAGGAGCTCCTGGGCATCGAGGGCGCCGACGAGGTCTCGGGGATCGGCGTACGCACCGACGATCCCGGCGCCGCCACGGCCATCGGGGACTCCATCCAGGCGAAGCTGGGCTTCCCCTACTACGTGGAGAGCTGGATCACCACGAACCGGGCGCTCTTCAGCGCTCTGAAGCTGGAGAAGTACGCCATGGGCGTGATCCTCTTCCTCATCGTGGTGGTGGCGGCGTTCAACATCGTGAGCACGCTGGTCATGGTGGTGGCGGACCGGACAAGGGAGATCGGGATCCTCAAGGCCATGGGGATGACCCGGAAGGGGATCCTGCGCGTCTTCATCCTCCAGGGGGCCTGGGTGGGGATCGTGGGTACTACCGTGGGGACGGCGTTGGGCCTGCTCCTCTGCTGGATCCAGGCCCACTATCAGGTCATCAAGATCCCCCCGGACGTCTACTTCGTGGATCACCTGCCCGTATCCCTCCGTCCCATGGACCTGGTGTCCATCGTCGTCGCCAGCATCGCGGTGGCCTTCGCTGCCACCATCTATCCGGCCCTCCAGGCCTCGCGCCTGGAACCCGTGGACGCCATACGCCATGAGTGAGCGCATCCCCAACGAGGACAGCACCCGACCCCTGGAAGCCCGCGCGCTGGAGAAGCGCTTCCAGCTCGGAGACGGCAGCGAACTCCACATCCTGCAGGGTGTAGGGCTGCGCGTGGAGTCGGGGGAGGCGGTGGCGGTGGTGGGCGCCAGCGGCGCCGGCAAGTCCACGCTCCTCCATATCCTGGGGGCCCTGGATCGGCCCACCGCCGGCGAGGTCCTGCTGGGCGGGAGGCCCGTGGCCGGGCTCGACGACGAGGCGCTGGCGGCCGCGCGGAACCGTCACGTGGGGTTCGTGTTCCAGTTCCACCACCTCCTCCGCGAGTTCTCCGCGTTGGAGAACGTGATGATGCCCGCGCTGGTCGCCGGTGCCGACTACGCCGACGCCCGGGATCGGGCGCGGGAGCTTCTGGACGCCGTCGGCGTCGTGGGGCGGGACAGCCACAAGCCCCGCCAGCTGTCCGGCGGCGAGCAGCAGCGGGTGGCGGTGGCGAGGGCGCTGGTCAACCAGCCCCTGGTGCTGCTCGCGGACGAGCCGTCGGGGAATCTGGACAGCCAGACGAGCGAGCGACTGCACGACCTGCTGTTCCGGCTGAAGGAGGAGCGGAGCCTGTCCATGGTGGTGGTGACCCACAATCGGAACCTGGCCGACCGGGCGGACCGAACGCTCCTCCTGGCCGACGGACGGCTCCATGACAATGGAGCGGGGTAGGGATCTCGGTGAGCGACTCGAGGAGCCGGCTAAAGCGTCGGTACGATGTCAGGAGGAACGATCATGGTCTGTGACAACTGCGGGGACGACGAAGCCGTCGTGCACCTGACGCAGATCGTGAACAACGAGATGTCCACGTTCCACCTCTGTGAGAAGTGCGCCGCCGAGAAGGGCCTGGAGACCCAACCGGGCCCGGCCCACGTTCCGCTCACCGACTTCCTCGCCCAGATGGGGGAGGGGAGCAAGAGCGGCGAAAGCGTGGAGAGCGGTGCCCGCTGCTCCTTCTGCGGGCTCACCTTCGGCGACTTCCGGGAGACCGGACGTCTCGGCTGCCCCCACTGCTACGCCACCTTCGAAGCTCCGCTGCGCGGCCTCCTGCGGCGGATCCACGGGGGAACCCAGCACATGGGGAAGGTCTACCTCCCTCCCGATCCTTCGGCCACGGAGATGGAGAAGCGCCTCGAGGGGCTGCGCCGGAAGCTGGAGCGTGCCGTGGATGCCGAGGACTTCGAGCGTGCGGCTCGGATCCGCGACGAGATCCGTTCCATGGAACCGGCGAGCTGAGGCCCGTATGGACGACCTGACCCCGGTTCCAGACCACGGCCTGTCCTGGCTCGAGGCGTCGGGAGAGCACGCCGATATCGTCCTCTCCACCCGGGTGCGTGTGGCACGGAACCTCCAGGGGCACGCCTTCGGACCCAGGGCCAGGGTCAACGACCGCGAGGCGGTGCTGAAGCAGTTCACGGAAGCCAGCCACGCGTCCCCCACCGTGGGCAAGGGCCAGATCATGGAGCTGGTGGACCTGGGCGTGCGCACCCGCCGGATCCTCCTGGAGCGCCGCCTGGTCTCCCGGGATCTCCTGGGCGACGACGAGTCGGGCCCGGCCAGGGGAGCGGCGGTCATGCTCGCGCCCCAGGACCCCCTGAGCATCATGGTGAACGAGGAGGATCATCTCCGCATCCAGAGCCTTCTGTCGGGGCTCCGCCTCCAGGACGCCTGGAGCATGGTGGACCAGCTGGACGAGGAGTTGGGACAGAACCTCCCCTACGCATTCCACCACGAGTTCGGCTTCCTGACGAGCTGCCCCACCAACGTGGGCACGGGGCTCCGGGCGTCGGTGTTCATGCACCTCCCGGGCCTGGTGCTCACCAAGGAGATCGGGAAGGTCCTCCAGGGCCTCGGGCAGGTGGGTCTCACCTTCCGGGGGCTGTACGGTGAGGGGTCGGAAGTGGTGGGTAACTTCTTCCAGATCTCCAACCAGACCACGCTCGGAAAGACGGAAGAGGACCTGGTGGACCACCTGGACCGGATCGCCCGCCAGGTCATCGAATACGAGAACAAGGCGCGCCAGACGCTTCTGCGCGACGCCAGGGCGGTCACGGAAGACAAGATCTGGAGGGCCTACGGCCTGCTGCGCTATGCCCAGACCCTGTCCTTCGAGGAGCTCATGAATCTGCTGTCCGGGGTGCGCCTGGGCGCCAGTCTGAAACTCCTCCCAGGGCTTCGGGTATACACGCTGAACAAAATCATGATCTTCACCCAGCCTGGTCATCTCGAGCAGGCTGCTGGCCGTGACCTCCCGCCCAGTGAAAGCGATGCGCACCGTGCCGCGTACGTGCGGCGCGTTCTCGCTACCGAAGGAGACGTCCCTCCGGGAATCGCTGGAGAGGACGACGTTCTTGATCGTGCCTGAGGAGGAGCGGCTCCGCCGAGACGTGAGATGAACTACAACTTTACCGACCGGGTCCGGAAGGTCCTGGCCATGGCGCGCGAGGAGGCGATCCGCCTCCAGCACGACTACGTGGGCACGGAGCACATCCTCCTCGGCCTCATCCGAGAGGGCGAGGGGGTGGCCGCAGCCGTCCTCACCAACCTCAACGTGGACCTGGATCAGATCCACGAGCGCGTCGAGGAGTCGGTGCGGAAGGGCAAGGCCACCATCGCCCTCGGCGAGCTGCCCTATACGTCCCGCGCCAAGAAGGTCCTGGAGTTCGCCATGGCGGAGGCACGGGACTTCAACCACAGCTACGTGGGAACCGAGCACCTCCTGCTGGGCCTCCTCCGGGAGGAGAAGGGCATCGCGGCCCAGGTGCTCAACTCTCTGGGCGTCACGCTCGAGGAAGCCCGGGCCGAGACCCTCAAGGTCCTGGGCTCCGACGTCACGCCGTCCGAGCCCGCCGGGATCGGGGCCGGCGCGCCCACGGCATCGGCCAAGGCGGGGGAGAAGAAGTCCAAGACGCCCGCGCTGGACCATTTCTGCCGCGACCTCACCGAGCTGGCGCGCCAGAACAAGCTGGACCCCACCATCGGACGGACCTCGGAGATCGAGCGGGTCATCGAGATCCTGTGCCGCCGGAAGAAGAACAACCCCGTGCTCATCGGAGAGCCGGGCGTGGGCAAGACGGCCATCGTGGAAGGCCTGGCCCAGCTCATCTCGCGCAACGAGGTGACCGAGGCGCTCCAGGACCACCGGGTCCTTGCGCTGGACATGGCGGCGGTCATCGCCGGGACCAAGTACCGCGGCCAGTTCGAGGAGCGTCTCAAGGCCGTGATGAACGAGATCCAGCAGAGCCAGACCGTGATCCTGTTCATCGACGAGCTCCACACGCTCGTGGGCGCCGGTGCCGCCGAGGGCGCCATCGACGCCTCCAACATGCTCAAGCCCGCGCTGGCCCGGGGCGAGCTCCAGTGCATCGGCGCGTCCACCCTCAACGAGTACCGGAAGTACATCGAGAAGGATGGGGCGCTGGAGCGGCGCTTCCAGCCCGTCATCGTGGATCCGCCCATCGTGGACGAGACGGTGGAGATCCTCAAGGGGCTGCGCGGCCACTACGAGGAGCATCACAGGGTCATCATCCCCGACGAGGCGCTGGAGCAGGCCGCGCGCCTCTCCGACCGGTACATCACGGACCGGTTCCTCCCGGACAAGGCCATCGACGTCATCGACGAGGCCGGCGCCCGGGCGCGCATCGCCAGCCAGGTTCCGCCGCCCGAGGTGGAGGAGCTGAAGGAGCAGCTGGCGGAGATCGCTCGCAAGAAGGAAGAGGCCATCGGCAACCAGGACTTCGAGCGGGCCGCCGAGCTCCGCGACGAGGAGCGGGAGCTGGGTCAGCAGATCCGCGAGCGGCAGGAGGCCTGGGAGGAGGAGCGCAAGCGCCACCGCCCGGAGATCAACGGCGAGGACGTGGCGTTCATCGTGAGCCGCTGGACGGGCGTCCCGGTGACGCGCATCCAACAGACCGAGTCGGAGCGCCTGGTCAACATGGAAGAAGAGCTGCACCGGCGCATCGTGGGGCAGCAGGACGCCATCGAGGCCATCAGCCGCGCCATCCGGCGGAGCAGGGCGGGCCTCAAGGACCCGCGCCGCCCCATCGGGTCGTTCATCTTCTCCGGCCCCACGGGCGTCGGGAAGACCGAGCTGGCCCGGGCCCTGGCCGAGTTCATGTTCGCCGACCGCGAGGCCCTCATCCGCGTCGACATGAGCGAGTACATGGAGAAGTTCTCCGTGTCCCGCCTCATCGGAGCGCCTCCGGGCTACGTGGGCTACGAGGACTCGGGCGCCCTCACCAAGGCGGTGCGGCGGCGTCCGTACTCGGTGGTGCTCCTGGACGAGATCGAGAAGGCCCATCCCGACGTCTTCAACATCCTCCTGCAGGTCCTCGACGAGGGGCACCTGACGGACAACTACGGCCGGGTCATCGACTTCAAGAACACCGTCCTCATCATGACCTCGAACCTGGGCGCCCGGGACATCTCCAAGGGCGGCGGGCTCGGCTTCCAGGCCGGCGATGCCCAGAGCAGCTACGAGATCATGAGGGACAAGGTCCGCCAGGAGGTGGAGCGGGCCTTCAACCCCGAGTTCCTGAACCGGGTGGACGACACCATCGTCTTCCATCCGCTCTCCAAGGACGAGATCGCGGAGATCGTCCACATCCTCCTGGCCGACGTGCGCACGCGGCTCCAGGAGGAGGAGCTGACCATCAAGCTCAACGACGACGCCATCGCGTTCCTGGTAGAGAAGGGCTACGACGAGAAATTCGGCGCCCGCCCCCTGAAGCGGGCGATCCAACGCTACCTAGAGGATCCGCTGTCGGAGAAGATCCTGACGGCGGAGTTCTCCGCCGGTGACGAGATCGAGGTGAGCACCAACCCCGACGGGGAAGGGCTCACCCTCCAGGCAGGATCGACGACGAAGACGTGAGGATGCAGGGAAAACCCCTTCTCGGAATCATGGAGAAGGCCACCGCCTTGGCGGCGGCCTTCTCCGCCGTTTTGGCACTGGCGTCTCCTACACCTGTAGCTGCTCAGCAGCAGGCCACGGGTCCCCAGCGCGTGGACTCCATCGTGGTCGTCGGCAACAGCCGCGTGGCCGCCTCCTCCGTGCAGGCGGTCTTCGGCGTCCAGCCGGGGACCGATGTCACCTACCGTGACATCCAGCGAGGGCTGAAGTCCCTCCTGGCCGGCGGACAGTTCAAGGACGTGGAGGTCCACGCCCGGGGCTCGGCACCGGGGATCACCCTGGTCCTCCAGGTCCAGGAGCGTCCACTGGTACGGCGGGTTTCCATCAACGGGCTGCAGCACGGATCGGAGCGGCAGGTCCGGGACACCACCGGGCTCAAGCCCGGCATCCCGTACGATCCCCAGAGCGTACTCGACGCCAAGGCGTTCATCCGGGCCAAGCTGGCCAAGGACGGCATCCCTTTCGCGACCATCGACGACCGCCTGGAGTCGGTGCCCGGAGACCAGAACCAGGTCGACGTGATCCTGGACGTCACGGAGGGACAGCGGGTCACCGTGGCCGACATGGTGTTCCGCGGAAACGACCACCTCACCGACGACCAGCTCAAGGGCGCCATGAGCACCAAGGCCGAAGGGTTCTGGTGGTTCCATTCGGGCGCCTTCGACAACGCGCGCTTCCAGACCGATATCAGCGAGAACCTGCCGGGCCTCTACCACGGCCATGGCTTCCTGGACTTCCAGGTGCTCTCGGATACGCTCGTCGTGGATCCCCAGACGGGGAAGGCGCGGGTGGAAGTCGACGTGCAGGAGGGGCCCCAGTACCGGCTGGCGTCCTTCTCCATCGACGGCAACAGCCACTTCGACGACGAGCAGCTGGAGCGCTTCTTCCGCCGGTCGGGAGGCGGTCTCCTGAGCAGCCTGGGTCTGGGCGGGAACGAGGAGCACGGCCAGCAGGGTGAGATCTTCGACGCCGAGGCGTTCAACGAGGCCGTTGCCCAGGCCAAGCAGCTCTACGCCAACGACGGGTATCTGTATGCCCAGATCAGCCCCATCGTGCAGCGCCATCCTGCGGAGGCCCCCGGCGAGGATCCCACGGTGGACGCCAGCTGGCAGATCCAGGAGGGCCAGCCCGCCATCGTCAATCGCGTCTCCATCGCCGGCAACGAGTACACCTACGAGCGGGTGATCCGGGAGCGCATCTCGACCCTGCCGGGCGACGTGTACTCCCAGGACCGCCTGCTGCGCAGCTACCAGAGCATCTCGTCGCTGGGCTTCTTCGAGTCCCCCATGCCGGTGCCGGACATCCAGCCGCTCGACAACGGCGATGTGGACATCACGTTCCACGTGAAGGAGAAGCAGACCGGCTC
>JASFRY010000082.1:0-11296 GCA_050114675.1 Gemmatimonadota bacterium
GCACGTGGGCCATGATGTGCTCGGCCAGCGCCGTGATGGTGAGGCTGGGGTTCACACCCAGGTTCACGGGCACGACGGACCCGTCGGCGACGTACAGGCCCGGGTAGCCGTGCACCCGCCCCTGGAAATCGACCACCCCGTCGTCGGGGGTCGCGCCCATGGGGCATCCACCCAGGATGTGGGCCGTGGTAGGGGCCCCGAGGAGCACCTCGGGAACGGTATTCCAGGCCTCGCCTCCCATGCGCCCGGCAAGCCGCCGGGTCGCTTCGTTGGCCGACGGGATGTACGAGACGGGAGGATCCTGTCCGTCGGGGACGCGGGAGCGAAGGACGGGCTCCGCCAGTCCCCCAAGGCGGGAGCCCAGCTCGAGCCGCAGGTGACCCTCGGTGGTCTGCATGGCCAGGACGATGCCGGTGCGCTCGGCCCGGTTGAAGGGCCAGGCGCCGCGAACGAGCCGGTCGGGCCGGCGCAGGATGCCCGCCAGGAGGCGGAGCGGGCGAGGGACCCGCCCTCCGCCGTCCGTGAGGGGAGCCGTGAGCCAGAAGAGGGCGTCGGAGCCGGCGTTGAACCGAACCATCTCCACATGGGTGTCGTCGTCGAGCTGGACGCCGGAGGTGATGGCCACGTGGTCGCTCCACCGCACCGAGCGGTCACGGGCATCTGCGGCGAGGATGGACTCGGAGTTGGTGCGCACCCGCTGCCCCAGCTGGCCCGAGAGCTCAGGAAGCCACCCCCGCTCCCGGGACCGGAGAAGGAGCTTCACCGTGCCCAGCACGCCGCCGCTCACCACGACGCGCCGGGCGTGCCAGGTCCGCCGGGGGCGTCGCAGTCCCAGAGAGCGCCGCGTCTCCACGGCGTAGCCTCCCTCCACGGGTCGGATACCCAGCGCCTCGGTCTCGGGGACGATGGCGGCGCCGAGGCGTTCGGCCAGCCAGAGGTAGTTCTTGTCCAGGGTGTTCTTCGCGCCCACCGGGCATCCGATCATGCACGCGCCGCAACGGGTACACCCGGTGCGAGGGGGACCCGCGCCGTCGAAGAAGGGGTCGGGAACCGTCTCGTCCGGAGTCCCGAAGAAGACGCCCACGTCGTGGACGCGGAACGCGTCCCGACCCGTCATCTCCCGGGCCACGTCGCGCAGGATCTCGTCGGTCCGGCCCACGCCCCGGCAGGGCGTGGCCCCCAACATGCGCCGGGCCTCGCGGTAATGGGGGGCCAGGAGCGGACCCCAGTCCCTCTCTCCCCAGCCCGGGCCGCGGAGCACGTCGGCCTCGGGCTGGACCAGGGTGTTCGCGTAGACCAGGGAGCCTCCGCCCACGCCCCGCCCGTGGAGCACCAGGGCATGGCGCAGGAAGGTCAGCACCTGGATGCCTTGGAGGCCCAGGCGGGGAGCCCACAGGTACTTGCGCAGGGACCAGTTGGTCCGGGGGAAGTCCTCGGTGCGGTATCTGCGTCCCTGTTCCAGGACCACGACGCGGTACCCCTTCTCGGCGAGGCGAAGCGCCGAGACGGCCCCCCCGAACCCCGATCCCACCACGAGGACGTCTGCGTCGAAGGGCGGGGCTCGCAAGGGAAGCTCAGTAGAGACGTCGCGGATCCAGGACGTTGCGCAGGGGGCGCCCGTCCAGGAAGCGGCGGAGGTTGTCGCAAAAGAGATCCGTGATGCGGGCGTTCTCCCGGTCGCTCGTGCTCGCGGAGTGGGGGCTGACGAGCACGTCGGGCATATCCCACAGCGGCGAGTCGGGCGGAAGCGGCTCCTCTGCGAACACGTCCAGATATGCTCCGCCCAGGTGGCCCGAGCGCAGGTGCTCCACCAGGGTCGGCTCGTCCACCAGGGCGCCCCGCCCGATGTTGACGAGGACGGCGCCCGCGGGAAGGGCGGCGAGCTCCCGGGCGCCCACCATCCCCTCGGTCTCGTCGGTGTGGGGGGCCACGAGCACCAGGAAGTCCGCCCGGGGCAGAAGGTCCCCCAGCGCGTCGGGCCCGTGGAGCTCGTCCACCGACAGGGTGGCCGGGTCCGCCCCCTTCGGGCGGCGCTTCACACCCACCACGCGCATGCCGAAGGCCCGGGCCCGGCGTGCCACCTCCGTCCCGATGGCGCCCATCCCCAGCACCACCACGGTCCGGCCCTCCAGGTCGGTCCCGGCGAACCGCTCCCACGTGTGGCTCCGCTGGGCACGGGTCACGTGGAGCGTCCGGCGAACGTGCATGAGCATGGCCATGAGGGCGAACTCGGCCAGGGGACGCGCGTGCACCCCGCTGGCCGTGGTGAACACGGTGTGGGGCATGCGGCGGGCGTAGCCCAGGCGGTGCACGAGCTGGCCGATGCCGGCGCTGGTGGCCTGGATCCAGCGGACCCCGGGCGCCAGCTCCGGGAGGTCGTCCAGATGCGTGCGGTCGAAGTCGAAGAGCACCTCGGCCCGGCCCAGGTGCTCCCGCCAGCGCACCTCTTGCTCCGGCGTCCGCTCCAGAGGGGCGCCGCCGTGATCCGCGGGATAGCGGGGAGGGCGGAGGAGCTCCGGCTCGTACACCACCTCCAGCTCTCCGCTCACCGCGCGGACGCGGGCCACCAGCTCGGGCTCCAGCCAGCTGGCGAAGAGGACCGTGGTCACGAGGTGGCCCCCGCCTGGACGGGCGGGCTCGCGTCCGGGAGGGTCTCTGCGTGATGGCACGCCACCTGGTGGGGCGATCCGGGGGTGCCCAGATCCCTCAGGACGGGCTCCTCCCGAACGCACAGCTCTGTGGCGAAGGCGCACCGGGTGTGAAACCGGCAGCCCGAGGGCGGGCGCGCCGGGCTGGGAATGTCGCCTTCGACAGGCACCGCCGCCCGGGTGCGCTCCGCTTCCGGGTCGGGGACCGGGATGGCCGCGATGAGCGCCCTTGTGTAGGGGTGCAGGGGGCGGTCGAAGACGTCGTCCCTGGAGCCCACCTCGGTGAGCTTGCCCAGGTACATGACCGCCACCCGGTCACTGAGGTAGCGCACCATGGACAGGTCGTGGGCGATGAAGAGGTAGGTCAGGCCCAACTCGGTCCGGAGGTCGGAGAGGAGGTTCACGATCTGGGCCTGGATGGAGACGTCCAGCGCCGAGATGGGCTCGTCGGCCACGATGAAACGGGGACCCGTGGCCAGGGCGCGCGCGATGCCGATGCGCTGCCTCTGGCCGCCGGAGAACTCGTGGGGGTAGCGGCCGGCGAAGGCCGGGTCGAGCCCCACCCGCTCCAGGAGGTCGGCCACCCGGGCCTCGCGACCGGCGGCGTCGCCGATGCCGTGGACATCCAGGGGCTCGCGCACCGCCTGGCCCACGGTGAGGCGGGGGTTCAGCGAAGCGTAGGGATCCTGGAAGATCATCTGCATGTGGCGCCGGGTCCGGCGGAGCTCCTCGGGGGAGAGGGCCGCCAGCTCGGCGCCGTCGAAGCGTACCGATCCCGACGTGGGACGCTCGAGGTGGAGCACGGCCCGGCCCGTGGTCGACTTTCCCGAGCCGCTCTCCCCCACCAGCCCCAGCGTCTCCCCGCGCCGCACGTCCAGCGTGATCCCGTCCACGGCCCGAACGGCGCCCACCTGCCGCCTGAGGAAGCCGCGACGGATGGGAAAGTGCTTGTGGAGGTCCCGGATCTCCACAAGGGAAGGAGCGAGGGCCGCATCGCTCTCCGGGGCGCCGGGCCTTGCCGGCACCATTTCGCCTCCTCCGGCGCCCTTCATGGCGTGACCTCGGCTGCGTCCGCATCGGCGGCGGCAAGCGTGTCCATCTCGTCCTGGCGCCAGCACGCCGACGCGTGCCCGGGGCCCGCGGGGAGGAGGGGGGGCTTCTCCTCGCGGCACCGCGCCACGGCATAGGCGCAGCGAGGCGCGAAGGGACACGCATGGAACACGTCGCGCAGGTCGGGCGGACGGCCCTCGATGGCATGGAGGCGAGGCCGGGGTCCGGAGGCGACGGTGGGGAGCGAGCGGAGGAGGCCCAGGGTGTAGGGGTGGCGCGGGGCGCCGTAGATCTCCGTCACCGGTGCCTGCTCCACGATGTGGCCGGCGTACATCACGGCCACCCGGTCCACCAGCCCCGCCACCAGCGCCAGGTCGTGGGTGATCCAGAGGATGGCCATGCCCAGCTCCTCCTGGAGGCCCTTCACCAGCTCCACGATCTGGGCCTGAATGGTCACGTCCAGCGCCGTGGTGGGCTCGTCGGCGATGAGGACCGCAGGGTCGCACGAAAGGGCCATGGCGATCATGATCCGCTGCCGCTGACCTCCCGAGAACTGATGGGGATGCTGATCCAGACGCTCGGCGGGCTCCGGGATGCCGACCCTGCCCAGGAGCTCGAGGGCGCGCTCCCGCGCCTGGCGCGGGCTCAACCCCAGGTGGCGCCGCATTCCCTCGGTGAGCTGGCGGCCGACGGTCAGCACGGGGTTGAGCGACGTCATGGGATCCTGGAAGACCATGGCGACCTCGTTGCCCCGGACGCGACGCAGCGCGGGCTCGTCCATGGTCAGGAGGTCGC
Source organism: Gemmatimonadota bacterium (assembly GCA_050114675.1). GTDB lineage: Bacteria > Gemmatimonadota > Gemmatimonadetes > Longimicrobiales > Gaopeijiaceae > SZUA-318. The sequence continues at coordinate 4,494 of JASFRY010000082.1, forward strand.
GTCCGTCCAGGAAGGCGGTGCCTCCCTCGACCCGCCCCCCGTGGGGAAGGAGCCCGAGGAGGGAGAGGGCGCTTACCGTCTTGCCCGATCCGCTCTCGCCCACCAGGGCCAGCGCCTCGCCCCGCTCCAGCGCGTAGGAGACGCCGCTCACGGCGTGGACGACCCCCTCATCGGTATGGAAGGCGGTGACCAGGTCCCGTACCTCCAGAAGTGGGCTCACGGCTCCCTCCTCACGGTGGGATCGAGGGCGTCCTGAAGCCCGTCTCCGATGAAGTTCACCGCCAGCACCACCGCCAGGATGGCCAGGCCCGGAAAGACGGTGAGCCACGGCTTGGTGGCCATGGTGCTCTGGGCATCCATGAGCATGTTCCCCCAGGTGGGTGTGGGCGGCTGCACGCCCAGGCCGAGGAAGCTCAGCGAGGACTCCACGATGATGGCGTTGCCCACGGCCAGCGTCGCGCCTACCACGATGGGGCCCAGGGTGTTGGGCAGGACATGGCGAAGGATGATGCGGGCATGGGTGGCGCCCAGGCTCCGGGCGGCCTCCACGTACGTGGTCTCCTTGATGCTCAGGACCTCGCCGCGCACCACCCGCGCCGTGGTCATCCAGCTCAACAGCCCGATGATGACCGCCATGGAGCCCACGGCGCCCTGGGCGTAGGCGGCGAGGACGATGAGGAGGGGCAGGGCGGGGATGGAATAGGCCACGTCGGTGAGGCGCATGAGCACGTTGTCCAGACGTCCACCGTAGTAGCCCGCCAGCGCGCCCACCAGGGTGCCCAGCCCCGTTCCCACCACGGCGGCCAGCACGCCGATGAGGATGGAGATGCGGCCCCCGTACAGGACCCGCGTCAGAAGGTCGCGTCCCAGGTCGTCGGTCCCCATCCAGTGGGCCAGGGAAGGGGGCTGGCGGATGGCGTCCAGATCGATGGCGTCGAACGGGTAGGGCGCCAGGAGCGGCGCGGCGGCGCAGACCAGGGCCAGCCCCGCTACCACGAAGAGGGAGATGACGGCCAGGCGGTGGCGCTTGAGTTGCCGCCATACGAGGCTCTGCCCGTGATGCTCACTCATAGCGGATGCGCGGGTCCAGGACGCCGTAGAGGACGTCGGCCAGGAGGTTGAAGACCACGACCATCACCGAGCCGAGGAGGAGGATGCCCATGAGGAGGGGATAGTCCCGGGCGAACATGGCCTGTACGAACATCCGGCCGATGCCCGGCCAGGCGAACACGGTCTCGGTGATGACGGCCCCGGAGAACAGTCCCGCCAGGTTCAGGGCCATGATGGAGACCACCGGGATGAGGGCGTTGCGCACGGCGTGCACCCCCACCACGGCGGTCTCGGGGAGGCCCTTGGCCCGAGCGGTGCGCACGTAGTCCGCCCGGAGCGTTCCCACGAGGCTCGCCCGCAGGTACCGCGACCACCCGGCCACGTATCGGAAGGAGAGCACCACGGCGGGAAGGACCAGGTGCAGCAGGTGGTCGCCCACCGAGCCGGCACCGACCGTATCCCGCCCCGCCACCGGGAGCCAACCCAGCCACACCCCGAAGACCAGCTGCACGATGAGGGCGAACCAGAAGACGGGCATGGCGATGCCCACGAACGACACGCCCGTGCCCAGGTGGTCCAGCCACGAGTACTGCTTGACCGCGCTGAGGATGCCCAGGGGGAAGGCGAGGAGGGCCGCCAGGAGGTAGGCCGCGCCCATGAGCTCCAGCGTGGCCGGCAGTCGCTCCAGGATCATGGCGGCCACGGGTCGGGTGGTGGAGAAGCTCACGCCCAGGTCGCCGTGGAGGGCGGCGCCGAGCCAACGCACGTACTGCACCGGCACCGGTTGGTCCACGCCCAGGCGGTGGCGGTACGCTTCGATGACTTCGGGGTCGATGAACCGGCCGCTCTGGAGGAGCGCGCCCTCGGGCCCCCCCGGCGCTGCCTGGATGACGGCGAAGAGCACCAGCGTGATCCCGAAGGCCAGGGGGATCATCTGGAGAACGCGGCGGGCGACGTACGCCGTCATGAGCTCGGTGGCGGGCTTGGTGGTGACATGGCCGCTAGCTTACGCCTCGAGTCCGTGGAGAAAAAGGCTTGACGTGGATCGCTTCCCTCCCGTGCGGTATCCTTGTCATGGGCGCGTCTGCCTCGTCGTATGATGAGGAGAGAGCGCGGGAGGTGAGAGATGCTCGACACGGTTCGGATTCCAAGGTGCGGAGCGATCCTCGCTCTGCTGGCGTCCCTGGCTGCTGCGCCCCGGTGGGTCCGGGCGCAGGAGGGCTCGGCGGAGCTGCGGGGCACGGTGGTCTCCCAGACCAGTGGCCTCCCCATCCCCGGTGCGCTGGTCCTTCTCGACTCGGGGCATGGGGTGACCGCAGACGGAGACGGACGCTTCGTCTTCCCCGCCATCTTGACGGGAGCGTACCGGATCGCCGGAGTGGCGCCCGGTTGCCACGTGGGTGTGGGTGAGGTGGAGGTGACGGGCGGGGGATCCCCCACGGTGGTGAGTCTCTCCCTTCCGCTCCCGCCCGAGGCCGAGGACATCCTGGGTGAGTGGCGTGCGTCTCGCACGTCCGGCGAGGCAACCCGGGCCATGGGGGGCCTGGAGATCCGGCGCCGGAGGCTCCAGTCGGTCCAGGAGGCCCTCCGCATCCTGGCGCCCGAGATGATCGGGGTCGAATCCGCTCAGGCCGGGAGCCGTGGGGCCATCCGGAGTCGTCGGTCGGTGACGGTCGCGGGACCCACCGAGCCCCTGGTCGTGGTGGACGGTGTGCGCATCCTCCATCGCCCCGAGGATGCCCTGGCCGGCATCAACATCGACGAGGTGGACGAGATCCGTGTGTCCAAGGGTACGGCCGGGGGATGGCGCTACGGACTCCAGGGCGTGGACGGCGTCATCTCCATCACCACGAGGACGGGTGTGGCCAACGCCCTGGCCCTGGGTCCGCGCCCCGAAGAGTGCGGGTTCCGATTCTCCGACCCGGGGTCCGGCGCACCCCCGGCCACGCGTGCCGGAGGGGGATCTTGACGCAGGGGATGAAACGGCCCTAACGTGCGGCCACCTGCTCTGACGAGGAGCCTAAGAGCCGATCGGCTCGACCTCGTCGGCCCACCAGGGAGGACGCTTCCTGCTCCTCCTCCTGGATGCGCCCTTGGCTGAAGGATAGAGGGTCCTTTTCCAGTGTAGCTCGCTGCCCCGGCCAGGGCGTACCGCCGCTCCAGGCGTCGTCTCGGTATCGGGGTACGTGTATCCCCCCTCGTCGAGGAATCCCCTCATGTCATTTCCCTTGTCAAACGCGTTTGGGCGACGCATGCGCGTGCTCGGCCTCCTGGCCGGCGCCGTCTCCGTCTGCGCCCTCGCCTTGGCCTCGCCCCTGGCGGGGCAGAGCCGGGAAGTGGGGACCATTACCGGTATGGTCACGACCCGTTCCATGGCTCCTGTGTCCGAGGCGCAGGTCTTCATCGTGGGAACCCAGCAAGGCTCCCTCACGGCGTCCAACGGGCGCTACCTCATCCAGAACGTCGCCGTCGGCTCCTACCAGCTCCGGGTGATCCGGATCGGGTACGAAACGCAGACGCAGGATGTCACGGTGGTGGCCGGACAGGTCGTCCAGGTCAACTTCACCCTCGCCGACCAGGCCCTCGGACTGGACGAGATCGTGGTCACGGGGACGGCGGGCGCCGCCCGGCGCCGCGAGGTGGGAAACTCCATCTCGCAGATCTCGGTGGCCGACATGCCGGCTCCCTCCGCCAGCGTGGACCAGCTTCTCCAGGCGCAGTCACCGGGGCTCGTGGTCTCCCAGTCGAACGGGATGGCCGGCTCCGGCGCCCAGATCCGCCTGCGGGGCGCGGTCTCCGTGTCGCAGTCCAACCAGCCCATCATCTACGTGGACGGGGTCCGGGTACGAAGTGACGCCTACGCGCGCAACATCTCGCCCACCGAGGGCGCGGGCCGCGGGGGCAACGTCACGGCGTCTCCCCTCAACGACATCAACCCCAACGACATCGACCGTATCGAGGTCCTGAAGGGGTCGGCCGCATCCACGCTGTACGGCACCGAGGCCGCGGCGGGTGTGATCCAGATCTTCACGAAGCGTGGCACCCAGGGAGCTCCGCGCTGGACGATGCAGATGGAGCAGGGCTTCAACCACGAGATGCCCTTTGCACCCGACGTGGACGTGCGCCCCGTGAACGATCCCACGCTGGCCACCCTGCCCCGGGGCCAGTACTCGTACAAGTACCTCAACATCGATCCCTGGCTGCGGGACGGGCACCGCCAGAAATACTCCCTGAACGTGTCCGGCGGGTCGCAGACGCTCCAGTACTTCGTGTCGGGGCAGTACGACGACAACCAGGGCGTCATGCCCCTGGACGACGAGAAGAAGGCCGGGGTCCGCGGCAACTTCACCTTCACGCCGATCAACTCGATCACGGTGCAGGTCAACTCGGCGTACACCCGGACCGACATCCAGAACACGCCGGCAGGCAACAACGCCCAGGGCCTCACGCTCAACGCCTTCCGGCGTGAGCGGAACTACATGGGCAACATGAACGTGGACACCATCAGCCTGGTGCTGAACCAGGACGTCCGCACCCGCATCGACCGGTTCACGCTGGGGGCCACCGCCAACTACGACGTGGGCGGCGCGTTCAATACCAAGGTCACCGTCGGTTACGACCTGGCCGACCAGGACAACCGTCAGCTCCGCCCCTACGGGTTCCGGCTGCTCCCCACCGGCAAGCTCTACTCGGCCCTGCGGAACTACTCGACCCTCACCGCGGACCTGGTTGCCAACTACCGCGTCAACCTGGGTGACAACTCGGTCACGCTGTCTGCGGGAGGCCAGACCATCACCACGGACCAGCGCACCATCCAGGGCGAGGGCACCGACTTCGCCGGCCCCGGCGATCCGGACCTGGACTCCGGCGCCAACCGGCTCAGCTGGGAGTCCCGCATCCGTGAGGTCAATGCCGGCTTCTTCGGCCAGGCGCTGTTCAACATCAAGGATCGGTACTTCGTCACCGGCGGCATCCGGGTGGACGGCAACTCGGCCTTCGGAAGCTCCCTGGGCCTCCAGGCCTACCCCAAGCTGTCCTTCTCCTACGTGATCTCCGACGAGAGCTTCTGGAAGGAGTCGTTCGGCTCCCTGAAGCTGCGGGCGGCGTGGGGCCAGTCCGGCCGCGCCCCGGGCACCTTCGACGCCGTACGGACCTGGACCGCCATCGGGTACGGGGGTCGGCCCACCTACCTCCCCAACAACCTGGGCAACGCGGATCTGGGCCCGGAACGCACCGGCGAGACCGAGGTGGGCTTCGACTGGTCGGGCTTCGACAGCCGTCTGGAGGGCGAGTTCACGTGGTACCGGCAGCACACCACCGACGCGCTCTTCAACGTCCGCCACCCCCTGTCCGAGGGCTTCGCCACCTCCCAGCAGGAGAACGTGGGCGAGCTGGAGAACCAGGGGATCGAGGCGAGCATCCGGGCCGTGCTCTACGACTCCGAGAGCTGGGGCTTCGACCTGGGCGCCACCATCTACACGAACCACTCCAAGGTCCTGTCCCTGGGCGGCGCACCGCCGTTCTCCACCGGGTGGTCGCCCGGCTGGATCGAGGAGGGGTATCCGGTGACGCTCATCCGGGGCGTGACCATCTCGAATCCCGACTCCAAGACCGATCCGCGGTACACCTGCACGGACAGCCGGGTGCAGCCGGGTGAGGCCTGCGTGAACGTGGACGTGCCCCTCGGGCCTCAGGAGCCCACCAAGGTCTTCGGCGTCAACGCGATGCTGCGTGGACCCAAGGGCGTCCAGCTGTCCGCCCGGGGCGAGTACCAGGGCGGCCACTACATCTACGACGGCCCCACCAACGAGGGTGTGAACCGGAACATCCGGTGGCCCACGTGCGCCGCGTACTACGAGTTCACGGACAACGACCGAGCCAATGACGCGCCGGCCGAGATGCGGTACTTCTGCGACTCGCAGTTCTACCGGCGCGGCACCATGATCCACAAGGCCGACTTCTTCAAGATCCGTGACGTCACCGCCCTGATCCCCCTGGGCGACCTCGTGCCCGGCAGCTCCAACAGCACGCTGACCCTTTCGGCACAGAACTTCTACCGGTGGCGGAACTCCGACTTCCCCATCTTCGATCCGGAGATGGTGAGCAACACGGGGTTCGGGGACCAGGTGCCCGGTATCACCGAGCACATCCCGCCCTCGGCTTCCTTCGTCGCCTCCGTCCGGGTGGTGTTCTGATGTCCGCCGCAACCAGAGGAGAACCGAGCATGTTTCGATCGCTGAAGCGGCTTGGCGCGGCGAGCGTCCTCATCGTCGCAGCCACAGCCTGTGACTTCGAAGTCACCAACCCCGGCCCCACGGAAGATTCCTTTCTGGATCGTCCCCAGGCCCACCAGGCGGTAGCCAACGGCTCGGCCCGGATGGTCTTCGACGCCCTCAACGAGGTGGCCTATACCACCTCGGCGGTGACCCGGGAGCTCTTCCCGTCGGGCTCCACCTCGTCGTTCGGCATCTCCCAGAACCAGCAGGCGGGCCTCCTCACCTACGACGACGAGCACATCGTCGACGGGTGGACGAGCGCGCAGAGGGCGCGCTACATCGGAGAGAGCGGCTTCGCGCGCTTCGAGGAGACCCACGACGGCGGAAACAACGGGTACGCACCGGCCGTGGACGCGGCACTGTACGCGGCGTACGCCAACCGCCTCCTGGGAGAGAACTGGTGCGAGGCCGCGGTGGACGGCGGCGCCATCATCACCCGCACGGAGATGTTGCAGCGGGCCGAGACCTGGTTCACCA
>JASFRY010000083.1:0-11279 GCA_050114675.1 Gemmatimonadota bacterium
CAGCGGATTGCCCGAGAGGGTGCCGGCCTGATACACCGACCCCTCCGGCGCCACCTGGCGCATGAGGTCGGCCCGGCCTCCGTAGGCGCCCACCGGGAGCCCGCCTCCGATGACCTTGCCCAGGGTGGTGAGGTCCGGCGTGATGCCGTAACGCGCCTGGGCGCCGCCCAGCGCCACCCGGAATCCGGTCATGACCTCGTCGAACACCAGGAGGGCCCCGTCCTTCCTGCACAGCTCGGCGAGACCCTGCAGGAATCCTTCGGCCGGTGGAATACACCCCATGTTGCCCGCGACGGGCTCCACGAAGACGGCGGCGATCTCACCGGCGTGCGTCTCGAAGAGGGTGCGCACCGACGCCAGGTCGTTGTACTCGGCCACCAGGGTGTCGGCAGCCGTGGGCGAGGTCACCCCGGGGCTCGACGGGATCCCCAGCGTGGCGGCGCCCGAGCCCGCCTCCACCAGGAAGGCGTCTCCGTGGCCGTGGTACCCACCCCGGAACTTGACCACCCGGTCGCGGCCCGTGGCGGCCCGTGCCAGGCGCAGCGCGCTCATGGTGGCCTCGGTACCCGAGTTGACCATGCGGACGACCTCCACGCCGGGGACCAGCGCCACCACGGCCTCGGCGAGCTGGACTTCCTCCTCGGTGGGCGCGCCGTACGAGGTGCCACGGGCCAGGGCGGCGTCCAGCGCCCGGGCCACGGCAGGATGTCGGTGGCCGAGGACCATGACGCCCCACGACCCCACGAAATCCAGGAAGCGCTGGCCGTCCACGTCTTCCAGGAAGGCGCCCTGGGCCGAATGGATGAAGCGAGGCGTCCCGCCTACGCCTTTGAATGCGCGCACCGGGCTGTTCACGCCGCCGGGGATCACCCGGCGGCCGCGCTCCAGGAGCGCCTCGCTGGTTTCCGTGCGCGTGGTGGGTTCGGTCGGCTGTTCCGTGTACATGTCAGCTGCCGTTGATGGAGGCGATGCAGGCGGCCACGAGGCCGTCCATGCTCGATTCGATAGCCACGGTGACGTCGGCGAAGCCCTCCTCGCGGAGGGCCCGGGCCGTCGTCTCCCCGATGGCGGCGACGGTGCACGCGCGGAGCGTGCCCACCAGGTTCCCGTCGAGCGCCCGGCGGAGGCCGGTCACGGCGGACGGGCTTGCGAAGGCCACCACGTCCACCCCGGCGGCCAGGTCCGCCCGGACCCGGGCACCATCCAGGTCGGCATGGCGCGTGCGATACGCCTCCACGCGGTCCACGCGGGCGCCGCGGGCCTCGAGTCCGTCCACCAGCTCGTTGCGTGCCAGCGACCCGGCGGGGAAGAGCACCCTGGCACCGTCCAGACGAGCCTGTCGGGCGAGATCTTCCACCAGGTCGGCTGCGCCGCCGCCCGCGCCCACGACGTCCACGGGCCACCCCCGCGTCCGGAGCGCGTCGGCCGTGCTCTCGCCCACCGAGGCGACGCTCGGCGCGCCGCCCGGAGGGGGCACGTGGTCGGCCACGGACGCCACCGCCCGACCGCTCGTGAAGACCACCCAATCGTACTGCTCCAGAGCGCCGAGCGCCGCGAACAGCGGCGCCGGGTCCCCGGGCGGCTCGATGGCGATGGTGGGCCACACCACCACGCTGGCTCCTTCCCGACGCAGCTCGAGGACCAGCGGATCTCCCGGATCGTCGGCTCGCGTGGTGGCCACGGTTCGGCCATCCAGGCGACCCATCAGGGGGCCCCTCCCGCGCGGGGCGGAGGACCCGCCCATGCGGCGTCCCTTAGCGACGGCAAGTCCATTTGGTCCAGAAGCTCCTGCGCCGCCCGTATCCCCACTTCGGCTGCCTGGGCGGGAGGACCCTCGGCTTCGGCCCGGGCCGCCAGCTCCGGCGTGACGACGCCGGCCCGGAGAAGGAGGCGGTCCCCCTCCATGCGAGCCAGGACGCCCACCGGCGCCTGGCATCCGGCGCCCAGGTGGTGGAGGCAGGCGCGCTCGGCGGTAATCTCGGAGCGCGCCACCAGATCGTCGAGGACGCCCACGGTGGCTGCCGTCTCGTCCTCGTCGGCGCGGATCTGGATGGCGAGGGCGCCCTGGGCCGCCGCCGGGAGCATGATCTCCGGGTCGAGGATCTCCACGATGCGGTTCCCCAGGTCGAGGCGCTTCAGCCCCGAGACGGCCAGGATCACCGCATCCACCCGCCCTTCGTCGGCCGCTGCCACCCGGGTGGGTACGTTGCCCCGCTGGTCCACCAGTACCAGGTCCGGCCGGGCGCGGGCGAGGAAGTTCTTCCTGCGGGGGCTGGAGGTGCCGATGCGGGCGCCGGCCGGGAGCTCGTCCAGACGCCTTCCTGCGCTCACGAGCGCGTCCCGGGGATCCTCCCTGCTGGGGATGGCCCCGAGCGCCAGCCCCTCCGGGAGTCGGGTCGCCAGATCCTTGCACGAGTGCACCGCCAGATCCACGCGCCCGTCCAGGAGCGCGTCCTCGATCTCCTTGGTGAAGAACGCCTGGCCCAGGTGAGGGCCCAGGGGGACGTCCTGGATCCGGTCGCCCGAGGTGCGCACCTCCACCAGATCCACGGTGAGCCCCTCGTGTGCCCCCTCCAGCATCGTCGCCACCATGCGGGACTGGGCCAGGGCCAGGCGAGAGCCCCGGGTCCCGAGTCGGAGCCGCCTCATGATCCCGCCGCTTCGAGATCCAGCGGAGAGACACCGAAGAGCGACGTGGCGCTCTCCAATAGATGGCGCCCTTCGTCTCGGGTGGGGTCCGCCTCCCGCAGCGTTCGGGTGGGGGCGTCGAGGACGGCCCGCGCCAGGGATCGCGCCAGGCGGTGCAGCTCCTCGCGCTCCTCCTCCGAGCGTCCCCGGCCATAGCGCTCGGCCTCGGCCCGCGCCATCTCGAGGACCTGCTCGCGCACCGCACGCAGGACCGCCACGGAGGGGCGGGCCCGCAGCCACTTCATGAACGCGTCCGTGTCCTCGCTGACGATGGCCTCCGCCATGGGGATCTGACCGGCCCGGGCCTCACGCGCGGCTTCCACGCCTCGGAAGACCTCCTCCAGGTCCACCAGGTGGACGCCGGGGAGCTGGGCCAGGTCGGGGTGGAAGTTCCGGGGGTGGGCCAGGTCCAGGAAGTACCGCTCCCGTGGCGACGCACCCTCCATGGCCCGAGCCAGGACGGCGGGGGTCACCAGGTCGTCGCGCTCACCCACGGCCCCGACGATGACGTCCGCATCGGCCAGAAGGGTCCCCAGATCCGTCAACGCCGCCGCCGCGCCACCCAGCTCCCGAGCCACGCGCTCGGCCTTCTCCGGCGAGCGGTTGGCCACGGTCAGCCCCCCGATGCCCTCCTTCCTGAGGAGGCGCGCCATGAGCGTGCCCGTATCGCCGGCGCCCAGCACGGCGGCGGACAGGGGTGCCAGCGACCCGACGCGGTGCTTCAGGAGGGCCAGGGCGGCCCCGGCCAGGGACACGGCGCCCCGGCCGATCTCGGTCTCGGTGCGCACGCGCTTGCCCGCCGCCAGGGCGTGCTGGAAGAGCCGGTGGAGCACGGGACCCGCGGACTCGCTGGTGCGGGGGTGCTCCAGGGCGTCGCGGACCTGGCCGATGATCTGGGCCTCCCCGTGCACCACCGAGTCCAGCCCGGCGGCCACGCGGAAGACGTGCCGCACGGCCTGGTCCTCACGATGCACGTAGGACCGCTCCACCAGCGCCGCCACCGACGTGCCCGCTCGGCGGGCCAGAAGGGTGCGCAGCACCCGGAGCGCACGCTCCGGATCGTCACTGACGGCGTAGAGCTCCAGGCGGCCACACGTGGCCAGCGGGATCCCCTCCTCCAGGATCCCTCGCTCGCGCAGGGGCCCGAAGGCGTCGTAGAGCTCCTCCAGGTCCACGTGCAGCATCTCGCGCTCCCGCGCCGATGCCACCGACTGGCTCGTCCCCAGAACGAAGAGTCCCATGGCGCGCCCCTTCAGCCCAGCGTCCCGACCCACGCGTCCACATCCACGCGAACGCCGGTGTGGAGCGGGGTGTCGGCCTTGGTGTAGCGTCGCGCTTCCGTGTCCCGGAGCTCGTAGACCAGCCGCGAGAAGTGGGACAGGTCGTCCGTCTCGTACACGACGACGAACTCCTGGTCCTGGAGCCCGAAGGAGTAGAGCAGGAGCTGGGTGATCTCCCGGTACTGCTTCCCGATGCGGATGTGCTCGTTCATCATGCCCTGGCGGGTCTCCCGGCCCAGGAGGTACCAGTCCGCCGTCTTGGTGAACGGGTACATGACCACGTAGGGGGCGCGCTCGGGAGCGAAGGGATCGATCTCCTGGGCCGACTTGGCGCTTCTGCTGTACTCGGAGGGGCGGGTCATGCCCCAGAGGACATGGACGGGCTCGAGGATGTCGCGGTGGGCGTTCTCGGCGCCCGCCCTGGCCGTGAAGAAGCTCCCCGTGGCCGCGGGCTCTGCGATCCGGGTCGAGCTCCACACGAGGACGTCGCCCTCCGACTCGATCCCCTGGACCACGTAGAGCTGGGCCTCGTCGGCCGCGGCGCCGAGTCCGGCGAACCAGGCACGGGCCCGCTCCCGCCGCTCCCCGACCTCCAACGCCCAGAAGCGCGGTGTGAAGCGGTAGGTGGCGAAGTGTCCCAGCACGACCGTGGGCAGGCGCTGGGTTTCGGGTTCCGCGGTTCCTTCTTCAGCGGGCATCGTCGAGCCACCTCGCAGCGTCGAGGGCGTGATAGGTGAGCACCATGTCCGCTCCGGCGCGTCGGAACGCCTGGAGGGTCTCCAGGACCACGGCTCGCTCGTCCAACCATCCCTTTTCGGCCGCAGCCTTCACCATGCTGTACTCGCCGCTCACGTTGTAGGCGGCGAGCGGATGGTCCGGGAAGGCCTCGCGGGTGCGACGCACGATGTCCAGGTAGGCCAGCCCGGGCTTGACCATGAGGATGTCGGCGCCCTCTTCCACGTCCACGGCGTGCTCGAGCATGGCCTCCCGGGCGTTGCCCGTGTCCATCTGGTGGCTCCGGCGGTCGCCGAAGCGCGGAGCCCCGTCGGCGGCGTCGCGGAAGGGACCGTAGTAGGACGAGGCGTACTTGGCCGAGTAGGAGAGGATGGGGATGTGGTCGAATCCCTCGTCGTCGAGGCCGTCCCGGATGGCCATGACCTGGCCGTCCATCATGGCCGACGGGGCGACCACGTCGGCGCCGGCCCGGGCGTGGGATACGGCCGTGGCCGCCAGCCGGTCCAGCGTCGGGTCGTTGAGGACGTTTCCTGCGTGGTCCAGGATCCCGCAGTGGCCGTGCTCCGTATACTCGCACAGGCAGACGTCGGTGATGACGACGCCGCCGAAGCCCCGGTCCCGCAGCTGTCGCACCGCGCGCTGCACGATGCCCTCTTCCGCCGACGCCTGGGTCCCGATGGCGTCCTTCTCCGCGGGGATGCCGAAGAGAAGCACCGCGCCCACGCCGGCCTCCTGAGCCTCCGTGGCGATCTCCGGCAGCCTGTCCACGGGCCAGCGCATGACGCCGGGCATGGACCCGATCTCGGTGGGCTCGTTCTCCACCTCGGTGACGAACAGGGGCAGGATGAGTTGGCGCGGAAGCACGTCGTGCTCCCGGACCAGGGCCCGCAGGGCGGGCGTGCGCCGAAGCCGACGCAAGCGCGTGATCACGTAGCGTTCCTCTCGCAGGGTTCGAGAATACGCTACAAATCTCCTGGCAGGCGGGGGGTGTCCACAATTGGGGAACCTCCCGCTTCATGGGTCCGTAGATGACCCTACCCCACCATGGGTAGACCCCCGACAGCTCTCCTTGCGCCCGGCCCCGGAGCCGGTGTTCGTGACGGGCTACTCTCCCCTGAGCGTCGCCATGGGGTCCAGATGCGATGCCCTGCGGGCGGGGAGGTAGTTGGCCAGCGCGGCCACCGCCAGCAGGAGCCCGGTGACGGCGGCGTAGACGCCTGGATCGCGGGGATCGACCCTCACGAGGATCCCCGACACCACTCCTGCAGCCGCCACGCTGGCCACCAGCCCCGCGGCGGCTCCGGCGGCCACCAGCAGCATGCCCTGACGCACCACCTGGAGGAGGACCTGTCGGTGCTGGGCGCCTACGGCCATGCGTACGCTGATCTCCCGGGTCCGCTCGCCCACGGAGTACGAGATCACGCCGTAGAGGCCCGCCACGGCCAGCAGCAGCGCCACGGCCGAGAAGGTCCCGATGAGCCAGGACATGGCCCGGCGGGTCCACAGGGAGCGGTCCATGGCCTCGGCCATGGTGCGCACCGCGGCCAGGGGAAGCTCTGGATCCACCTCGGCAGTGACCCGTCGAGCCAGGGCGACCGCGTCGTTGGTGGGACCGTCGTAGACCAGCGCCACCCGCAGGCTGGACAGGGGAATCTGGCGCATCGGCTGGTACACACCGGGTCGCATGGGCTCGTCGACGCCGTAGTGCTTCACGTCACGGGTCACGCCCACCACGGTGAGCCACTCGTCCTCGTCGTCGGGCATGCCGGTCCCCGGCGCGATGCGCCGGCCCACGGCGTGCTCCACTCCCCCCAGGCGAGTCCGGGCGAAGGTCTCGTTGACGAGAACCACGCGGGTGCCGCTGTCCCGCCCGTCGAACGCGTTGAGGCGGCGCCCCGCCAGGAGCTGGATTCCCATGGTCTCCAGGTAGCCGGGGGTCACCGAGCGGTTGAGGACCACGGGATTCTCGTCTCCGTCCTCTCGCGGCGGCTCGTCTTCCACTACGTAGAACCACCCCCAGTGCCCGCCCAGTGGGAGGGTGCTGGCGAGGGCCGCGTGCTCCACTCCGGGCTCGGCCCGGAGGCGCTGGAGGTACGTTTCGGCGAAAGCCTCCCGGGCGTCCTCGTCGGGATAGCGAGCCGAGGGGAGCGAGAGGGTATAGGCCGTAACGCCGTCCACGCGGAAGCCCGGATCGATCCGCCCCAGGCGCCACACGTCGAGGGAGGTCAGGCCCCCCACCACCAGAAGCACCACCGCCAGGGCGACCTCGCCCATGACCAGGAGGCCCATGCCGCGGCGGCGGGCCGACGATGCCGTAACCCGGTTCACGCCCGCGATCCGGGTGCTCCCTGCGGTGCGCAGCGCCGGGGCCAGACCGAAGAGGACGGCCGCAGCGGCGGTCACGGCCACGCTGAACCCGAAGACCCGGGCGTCCATGTCGAAGGTGACCCACGGAGGGAACCGGTCCGCCATGGCCGTGACCAGGGCGCCCGACCCCCACAGCCCCAGTCCGATGCCGGCAACTCCCCCCAGCACGGCCAGGAGCGCGCTCTCGGTGAGGAGCTGGGAGACGATGCGTCCCCGGCCGGCTCCCAGGGCCAGCCGCACCGAGATCTCCTCTTCCCGGGACAGGGCCCGAGCGAACATGAGGCCGGCGATGTTGGCGCAGGCGATGAGGAGGACGATCCCCACGGCGGCCAGCAGAAGGCCCGACCCCAGCCGCACGTCGCCCAGGTAGCGGTCCCGCAGCGACGACATCACCGGCGAAGTGATGTCGTTCACGGGCCGCGACTCCACCAAAGCCTTGTGGACCGAGGTCAGGTCTGCGACCGCCTGCTCCATGGTCACGCCGGGCTTCAGGCGCCCGACACCCGTGAGGTACCAGCCTCGCCTGCTGTCGGGGCGCTCCTGCAGGGGCGCCCAGGCCTGGGCGTCGGCTACGAAGCGGGCCTCAGGCGGAAGCACGCCGATGACCTCCCATGGCTCTCCATCCAGGGAGATGCTGGTGCCGAGAACGCCCGGGTCGCGGTCGAACTGCTGGGCCCAGAATCCGTCGGTGATGAGCACCACATGGGGGCCGTCGGCCACGTCCTCGGCTTCGCTGAAGAACCGCCCCATCTCGGGCTGGAGACCCAGTACGTCGTCCAGGTCGTGGGAGGCGGCCACGATGGTGATGCGCTGGGCCGAGCCCTCCGACGAGAAGTTCGCTCCGTCCACGTTGTAGACCGCCATGGAGGCGAACGTCCGGTTGGATTCACGCCACTCCAGGAAGTCGGGATACGCGATACCCACGTACTCCAGGTTCCACTGGGGGGCCTTCTCGTCCAGGTCCACCAGGCGGCCCGCGTCCTCGAAGGGGAGGGGACGCAGGAAAAGGCCGTCGAAGACGCGGAACACCGCGGCGTTGCCCGCGATCCCCACCGCCATGAGGAGGAGGATGAGGCCGGCATGGAGGGGTTGGCGCAGGACCCTGCGCCACGCGTAGCGGACATCGGCGAGCAGTCTGGACATCGGTTCTCCCCGGGCGCCACCCGGCGCCCTTCTCGTCGTCATCATCGTCGTCACCACCGAGAGCCACTCGGCCGCCGCCCCCCGCACCGCGTCCGCGGTGACGGACAGCCAGAAGCGCACGCCCGGCGTCCTCCCATCCTCAATCCACGCCATCCGCATCTCGGCGAACAGACGTTCCATCTCCCGCCCCTGCTTCCTCCGGAACCCCGGAGGGAAGAGGCGGAGCAGCGCCCGATAGGCGCCCGTCGGGCGGTCCTTCCCCATGTCAGGACAGCTCGGCCTCTGCGGCGCGCGCCCACCGCGCCAGCAGCTCCGACTCGCGGCGCAGGCGCTCCCGCCCTTCCCGAGTCAAGGCGTAGTACTGCCGCCGCTCGTCGTCGGGCTCGCCGTCGGGCGCCGCCACCTGCTCCAGGAGCCCTTCTTCCTCCAGGGTGGCCAGGGATCGGTAGAGCATGGCCGGCCAGAGCCGCATCTGGTCGGCCGTGCGCTCGAGCACGGCGCGCTGGATCCCGTAGCCGTGAAGGGGCTGACGGGCCAGGGCCAGGAGGATCTGGAACCACTGGGGCTTCATGGGACTCGGGATCACGCGGCGCTCCATTGATATCATGTGGTATCGATATCATGTGATATCAAGTTTGACAGGCGACGTCAAGGAAAGGTTGCAGCGGGACCGGAGCGAAAGGAGTCGATGCGGGCTGGCGAGGTGGGGGCGGCCCCGGCGGGGCATGCTTCCGGAGCGACCGGTGACCGGGCCTCCGGGCTTGCTCGCCCCGGTGTCGCACGCCCATGTTCGCCCGCCATGAGCGACTACCGCAGATATCGGTCCCACTACCTCCCCCGGACCCGCGACGGGTGGATCGCCACTGTGGCCTTCCTGGTGCTCTTCGCCGTGGCCATGCCCCCGGTGACCCACCGGATCCTGAACCGCGTCTACCCCACGATTCTGGGGATGCCCTTCCTGTACGCGGTCCTCCTCTTCGTCTACGTGGCCCTCATCTGCGTGCTGATCTGGACGTACCGGAGGGGGATCTAGATGGAGGCGTGGGTCATCGCCACCGGGCTCATCTTCATCTACCTCCTGGCGACCCTCGTTCTGGGTGTCGTGGCCAACCGTCGCATGACGGTGGACATGGAGGACTTCCTCCTCTACGGGAGGAAGGCGGGCTTCGTGGTCCTCTACCTCACCGTGGTGGCCACGTATCACTCGGCCTTCGCGTTCCTGGGATCCGGCGGGTTCTTCTACACGCACGGCATCGGCTTCTGGGCTGCCGGGACGTGGACGGTCCTGGTGGGCGCCATCACGTATGTGCTGGGCACGCGCATCTGGGCGCTGGGCAAGGCGTTCGGCTACATCACGCCGGCGGACATGCTGGCCGATTTCTACGAGTCGGAGGCCGTGCGGGTGGCCGTGGCCGTCGTGTCGGTCCTCTTCACCATCCTCTACATCCAGGTGCAGGCCCAGGGGCTGGGCTACATCATCAACGTGGCCTCGGGCGGCCGGATCTCCTTCGCCGTGGGGACGGCCGTCCTGTTGACGGTGGCGGCCGTGTACCTCATGGCCGGCGGGCTCCGTGCCGTGTACTGGACCGACGTCCTCCAGGGCGTGTGGATGTATTTGGCGGTGTGGATCGGCGCGCTGGTGCTCTCCTACGAGCTCTTCGGCGGGCCGCTGGAGCTCTGGCACGCCGTGGAGGCCCAGCACCCCGAGCTGCTGCGCCTCCCGGGTCCCAAGGGCTTCTTCACCCCGGGCATGTGGGTGGGGATGACCATCACCCTGTCCTTCGGGATCGTCTTCCAGCCCCACATGCTCATCCGCTACTACTCGGCGGTGGACGGCAAGACGCTCAAGCTCCTGGGCGCCACCACGCCCATCTACCTCATGACGCTCTACATCCCCGCGGCGCTCGTGGGGCTGGGTGGGGCGGTGGCCATGCCGGGGCTCGACATCCCGGACCGGATCTTCCCCGAGCTCCTCTTCGCCCACGCTCCGGCGTGGCTCACGGGGATCATCCTGGCCGGCGCCACCGCGGCGGCCATGTCCACCCTGGACTCCATCCTGCACGCCAACATGACGGTGCTGACACGGGACGTGTACCAGCGCTATATCGCGCCGGACCGGAGCCAGGCCCACTACGTCCAGGTAGGCCGCCTCATCGTGGTCGGGCTGCTCGCGGTGGGCTTCGTGCTCTCGGTGCGGACGTACGCCTTCCTGGTCACTCTGGTGACGCTGTCCGGATCCGGGGCGCTCCAGCTCATGCCGGCCATCCTGGGCGTGTGCTTCCCGGGACGGCGCGTGTTCACCCGGGCCGGCGTCCTCGCCGGCCTCCTCACCAGCATGGTGGTGCTCTACCTGACGCTGGTGGTCCACCCCAGCCCGCTGGGGATGCACGGCGGGATCTGGGCGCTCCTCGTCAATTTCCTGGTCACCGCCTCGGTGTCGCGCTTCACGGCGCCCCCGTCGGCGGAGACCGTGAACCGCGTGCACGGGGAGATGGAGCGCTTCGTGTACGGAACGGAGGCTTGAGATGCTCGAGATGAAGAAGCTGGCTCGTACCCTCGCAACCACGCTGGCGGTGCTGCTGCCGGCTCCGGCCCTTCTTTCTGCCCAGCAGATGGAGGCCGGCCCTCCGAAGGTGGGACCCGAGCACGGCTCGCTGGTGGTGGTGGGCGGCAACCTCCACGACCCCGCCATCTACGCGCGCTTCATCGAGCTGGCCGGCGGTCCCGACGCCCCCATCGTCATGATCCCCACGGCGGGAGGCGGCGAGGAATACGACGACTTCTACCAGGGGCTGAACGCGTGGCGCGAGGCCGGGGCCCGCAACCTCGTCGTGCTCCACACCACCGACCCGAAGGTGGCCGACACCGAGGCGTTCGTGGCGCCGCTGAAGACCGCCCACGGCGTCTTCTTCTTCGGAGGCCGGCAGTGGCGCCTGGTGGACGCCTACGCCGGAACCCGCACCGAGACCGAGATCCGTAACGTCCTGAAGCGGGGCGGGGTCGTGGGTGGCTCGTCGGCGGGTGCCTCCATCCAGGGGTCGTTCCTGGTGCGCGGCGACACGAAGG
>JASFRY010000084.1:0-11244 GCA_050114675.1 Gemmatimonadota bacterium
CCCGTCCTTCTCATCGTCGCGTTCCTGGCCGCCGGCCGGTCGCCCATGCGTGCGGCGTTCTGGGGGGTGGTCTCAGCGCTGGCGCTGGCGTTCCTGAGGCCTTCCACGCGTCCCTCGCTCCAGGGGATCTTCCGCATGGTGGAGGGGGCGGGGCGGGGCGCGGTCCAGGTGGCGGCAGCGTGCGCCGCGGCGGGGATCGTGGTGGGCGTGGCGTCCCTAACGGGAATCGGGCTGCGCATGTCCGAGCTCATCGTCACGCTGTCCCACGGGAACCTGCTGGTGGCCCTGGGCCTGACGGCGCTGGGATCCATCGTGCTGGGGATGGGGCTGCCCACCACCGCGGCCTACGTGGTGTTGGCGGCGCTGGGAGCCCCGGCGCTGGTGGAGCTGGGCGTACCCCTGCTCGCCGCCCACCTCTTCATCTTCTACTTCGGCTGCATCTCCAACGTGACGCCTCCGGTCTCCCTGGCCGCTTTCGCCGCTGCGGGAATCGCCGATGCCCCGCCGGTGAGAACCGCCGTGTCAGCGGCAATTTTGGCCGGCGCTGGCTTCCTGGTGCCGTTCATGTTCATATACGGCCCCCCGCTCCTCCTGGGCGGATCCGTTCCCGAGATCGTCGTGGTGACCCTCACGGCCACCATGGGGGTCACGGCGCTGGCTGCCGCGACCATGGGATACGGACGCAGGCCGCTCGCGGGGTGGGAGCGACTGGTCCTGGGGGCAGGCGCCCTCTGTCTGGTCTTCCCCGGTCTGGTGACCGACGGTGCGGGACTCGTGGCCCTGGCGGTGGTGTTCTTCCGGGGCCGCTGACGGACGACGTCACGGGCCGGCGGAGCCCACGGAGGAGCAGGTGCCGAGCATGGAGAGAGTCGGGATGTCCGCACTCATCAGAGGCCTCGTCGCGGCGTCGATGGCCGCAGCCACGTTGGCGTGCGGGAGCGGCGAGGGCGGCGGCCGGCAGTTCCTGTCCATCGGTACCGGCGGGACCGGAGGCGTCTACTATCCCCTGGGCGGGGCCATGGCCAGCCGGCTGTCCGTGACCGACTCCAGCCGCCAGTACACGGCGGAGGTCACGGGAGGCTCGGTGGAGAACGTGAACCGCGTCCTCGCCGGACAGATCGACCTGGGCTTCGTCCTCTCGGTGACGGCGTACGAGGCCTACAACGGCACGGGCGACTTCGAGAAGGCGGCATCGAACCTCAGGGTGGTCGCGCCGCTGTACGCCAACATGTCCCACATCCTGGTGTCCGGCTCCTCCTCTGCGCGGAGCCTCGCAGACCTGCGGGGGAAGCGGGTGTCGGTGGGGTCGGCGGGCAGCGGTACCGAGCAGATCTCGCGTCAGCTCCTGGAGGTCTACGGCCTCACATACGACGACATCGAGCCGCGCTACCTCTCCTTCACCGAGTCGTCCGCGGCGCTCCGGGACGGTGCCATCGATGCGGCCATCATGTCGGTGGGCATCCCGGCCGCGGCGGTGCTGGAGGCGACCACCACAGGAGACGTGCGCCTCCTGCCCATGAGCGCCGACAAGGTGGCCGAGCTGAAGACGCGGTATCCATACTACTCCCTGGGGGTCATCCCGGCGGGGTCGTATCCGGGCGTGGACGAGGCCGTCCCCACCGCCGCCATGATGAACTGGATCGTCGCCCGTTCCGACCTGGACGACGACGTGGTGAAGGCGCTTCTGAACATCCTCGGTCCCCAGCGTGTCACACTGGAGCAGGTCCACGAGATGGCGAAGCAGATCGATCTCGCCAGCCTCGCGGACGCGCCCATCCCGCTGCACGCCGTTACGAAAGCCTACATGGAGGACGGAAGCGAATGACCCTCGGCCGGTGCGATCCCGACGCGCGCACTCGCCTCCACCTATCGCTCCTCGCCGTGGTTTTCCTCTTCCTGTCGCCTACGCTGGCGTGGGCGCAGCAGAACACGTCGGAGGACGAGGTCGGAGAGCGGAGCCGACCGGCTGGCCCCTCCCTGGAGGCCCGCGAGCGGGGCAGCGAGATCGTCGTGGACGGGATCCTGGACGAAGACGCCTGGCAGGCGGTCAAGCCGCTGTCGGGATTCGTCCAGCGCGAGCCGGTGGAGGGTCGGCCCGCCGAGCAGGACACCGAGGTCCGGGTGCTGTTCGACGGCGACGCCATCTGGGTGGGTCTTCGCATGTACGATTCCAGCCCCCAGGGCATCGCGCGCCAGCTCTATCGCCGTGACGACCGGGGCCAGGCCGACTACGTGGAGGTGGCGTTCGATCCCAACCTGGACCGGCGCACCGGATACCTGTTCAAGGTGAGTGCCGCCAACGTGCAGGGGGACGAGTACCTGTACGACGACAATCGCCAGGACGACGCGTGGAACGCGGTGTGGTCGTCGGCGGTGCGCATCGACGACCGGGGATGGACGGCGGAGCTGCGCATCCCCCTCTCCCAGATCCGGTACGAGTCGGGCGACCAAGCGCAGACGTGGGGCTTCAACGTCCACCGGTCCCGGCTCGCCAACAAAGAGGAGACGTTCCTCTCCCTCGTCTCCCGCCTGCGGCAGGGGACGGTGAGCCAGTTCGGTCGCCTGGAGGGGATCCGCGTCCCCCACGGCGCGCGTCGACTCGAGGTTCTGCCCTACGCGGTGAGCAGCGTGCACCGGGGCGCCGCCGAAGAGGGAGATCCCTTCTTCGACGGGTCGGCGAGCAACGCCCGAATGGGCGTGGACCTGAGCTACGGCTTGGGCGCGGCGTTCACCCTGGACGCCACCTTCAACCCCGACTTCGGCCAGGTGGAGGCGGACCCCGCCGTCATCAACCTGTCGGCCTTCGAGACGTTCTTCCGGGAGCAGCGCCCCTTCTTCGTCCAGAATGCCCGCATCTTCGACTTCGGGCTCTCGGGGGGCCGGAACTCCCTCTTCTACAGTCGGCGCATCGGCCGCAGGCCCCACGGGGGCGCGCCCGACGACGCCCTGTATTCGGACATCCCCGACAACGCCACGATCCTGGGGGCCGCCAAGCTCGCGGGGCGTACCTCGTCGGGGCTCTCCGTCGGGGCCCTGGCGGCGGTGACCGGGGCCGAGCACGGCAGGGCGCTCCTGGAGAGCACGGGCACCGTGGAGAAGTTCCTGGTGGAGCCGCGCACGGAGTACGGCGTGCTCTCGCTTCAACAGGACTTCCGGGACGGGCAGTCCCACGTGGCCGGGATGGTCACCACCCTCAGCCGCGAGCTCCCCGCCGATGGCTCCTTCGACTACCTGCCGTCGCGGGCGTTCAACGGAGGGGTGCGCTTCGAGCACCAGTGGAACGACCGGGAGTGGGCGCTGTGGGGCTTCCTGGCCGGAAGCTGGGTGCAGGGGAGCGAAGAGGCCATCACCGAGATCCAGGAGTCCAGCAACCACTACTTCCAGCGTCCCGACGCCACGCGCCTCGCCCTCGATCCCACGGCCACCTCCATCGCGGGCAGGGAATGGCGGCTCCAGTTCGAGCGCAGGAGCGGCGAGCACTGGACGGGCTCGGTCTGGCTGGCCGAGGTGTCGAAGGGCTTCGACATCAACGACCTGGGCTTCTCGGGCTCGTCGGAGCGTCTGGACGGGGGCTTCCGATTCGGCTACCGGGAGATCACGCCCGGCAGCGTCTTCCGCAGCTACAACGTCAACTTCTCCAACTTCCACAACGTGAGCCACGAGGTCCTGGACGATCCGTGGTCGTGGCATTCGTGGCAGGACAGGTATCTCCGGGGCAGCGTGAGCCTGGAGGCCCGGGGCGAGCTCCTCAACTACTGGTCGGGCAACGTCCAGGTGCGTTACAGCCCCGACGCCATGAGCACGAGCTCGACCCGGGGAGGCCCGGTCATGAGGTCGCCGGGCAACACCCAGGTGGAGTTGCGCCTCAACGGCGACCGCCGCGCCATGGTGAGCTGGGGCGCCAACGTGCAGGTGGAGCGGGGCAACGTGTCCAACGCGAGCTCGTTGGAGCTGGGCGGGGATCTGCGCATCCGACCCACCGACGGGGTGGAGCTCTCGCTCCAGCCGCGGTTCCAGCGTGAGCGTACGCCCGACCAGTACGTGACGTCCCCCGACGAAGGGCCCGCCTACGCGCCGACGTATGGAACCCGCTACGTCTTCGCCGACCTGGACCGGCGGACGCTCTCCATGGAGACGCGCCTGGACTGGACGTTCACGCCGCACCTCACGCTCCAGCTCTTCGCTCAGCCGCTGCTTTCGTCGGGCGACTTCCTCACGTACAAGCAGCTGCTGCAGCCCCGCTCCTTCGATTTTCGGGACTTCCAGCCCGGGACGACGACCGTGGCAGGCGGCGAGGTGCGCTGCACCGGCGGCGACATCTGCCTGTACGACGACACGCAGTACGTGGACGTGAACGGCGACGGCGCGCCGGACTTCAGCTTCGACGAGCGGGACTTCAACGTGCGCTCCCTGGTCGGCAACGTCGTCCTCCGGTGGGAGTACCGTCCGGGCTCCACCATCTACCTGGTGTGGCAGCGTCGCCAGCGCGACAGCGTGGTGCTGGGTGACTTCGACGTGGGACGGGACCTGGGCGCCCTCTTCGACGCTCCGTCGGACAACCGGTTCATCATCAAGGTGAACTACTGGCTGGGACTGTAGCGACCGGTTCCGCGTACCGGCTCCGCAGTGGGTCCGGGCCGGGTGACGCACCGACCCGACCGGCGGCCGGAGTACGCGGTGGTTAGGTTAGAGGGTGCAGCCTCACGCGGACCCGAACTCCCCGGCCACACGACCATGAGCACGTTCGAGATCATCGGCCTGGTGATCATCGGTGTCGGCTTTCTCGGTCTCATCGCCTACGTTGCCCGCCACGCCCGACAGTGGGACGACGAGTAGGGCCCGAGACGACGCCGGCGGGGGCCGGCGGTCCACCGGACCCGAGAAGACCATCCTGGAGCCCATACCGTGCATGATGCCCTGACCTGCCAGAAGGATGCGTTCGGTCTGCCCGAGGACCTTCACTATCTCAACTGTGCGTACATGGGCCCCCTTCCCCGGGTGGCCGAGGAGGCCGGCGTGGAGGCCGTCCGGCGCAAGCGCGTCCCCACGTCAATCCACGTGGACGACTTCTTCGCCGACAGCGACCGGCTCCGGTCGCTCTTCGCGTCGCTGGTAGGGGGAGACGATCCCACACGGGTGGCCATCCTCCCGGGCGTCTCCTACGGCGTGGCGGTCGCCGCCCGGAACCTCCCCGTGGAGCCCGGCCAGAACGTGGTCATGACCCACGAGCAGTTTCCGGGCAACGTCCACGCCTGGACCCGCCTCGCGCGGGAGCGCGGGGCCGAGGTGCGCTTCGCTGCGCCCCCGGACGGGTCCGGGCGCGGCCAGGCCTGGAACGAGGCCCTCCTGGGCCACATCGACTCGTCCACCGCGGTGGTGGCGGTGCCCCACGTGCACTGGACCGACGGGACGCGCTTCGACCTGGTGGAGGTGGGACGGCGATGCCGGGAGGTGGGCGCCGCCCTGGTAGTGGACGGAACCCAGTCGGTGGGCGCGCTGCCCTTCGACGTGAACGAGATCCGGCCCGACGCCCTCATCGTGGCGAGCTACAAGTGGCTCCTGGGTCCCTATTCGGTGGGATTCGGCTGGTTCGGA
Source organism: Gemmatimonadota bacterium (assembly GCA_050114675.1). Taxonomy (GTDB): domain Bacteria; phylum Gemmatimonadota; class Gemmatimonadetes; order Longimicrobiales; family Gaopeijiaceae; genus SZUA-318. Next base: position 5,596 of record JASFRY010000084.1, read on the forward strand.
CCCCGCTTCGACGACGGGGTGCCCCTGGAGGAGACGTGGATCGGGCGGGAGAAGAGCGAGGACTTCCAGAACCTGGTGCGCTACCGTGACGGCTACCAGCCGGGTGCCCTGCGCTACGACGTGGCCGAGCGCTCCAACTTCGCCCTCCTGCCCGTGGCCGTGGCGGCCACGGAGCTGGTGAGCGCGTGGCGCCCGGAGCGCATCCAGGCATACTGCCGGGCCCTCACCGCCGATCTGCTCGACGAGGTGGCGGCCCTGGGCTTCTCGGTGGAAGAGGAGCGGTGGCGGTCCAGCCACCTCTTCGGGCTGCGCATGCCCGCCGGGCTGGACCTGACGGGTCTCCGTGACGCGTTGGAGAAACGGAACGTGGTGGCCTCGCTCCGGGGGACTGCGCTCCGGCTGTCGCCCAACGTGTACAACGACGAGGCCGACGTTGGCGCCCTGCTGGAGGGACTGCGGGAGGCTGTGGCGTAGCGCCGCCCGGGCCGCGGCGGGCTATGCCCCCAGCTGCACGCCGAAGACCACCTGGGCACGGTCACCCCGGTGGATGCCGTGCTCCTCGAACCAGCCTTTGCGGACTTCCAGGGCGAACATGGCGGGGGCGGTGCTCTCGTGGGGATCGGTGGTCATGGGCTCCATCTGCTGGATGTCCACCACGTTGAACGACGCGTCCAGGAAGGCGATGTCCAGGCCCACGTAGGTGTTCTGCATCCAAAAGGAGCGCACCTGGGCATCGTCGAACACGAAGAGCATCCCCGTCCCGTCGGGCACCTCCTGCCGGTACATGAGGCCCTGCTCCCGGTCCTCGGGCGTCCGGGCGACCTCCGCGACCACGGTGTCCTTCCCGAAGATGATCCAGGCGTGGCCCGGTTCGGGGCGGGCCCCCGCCTGCTCGGGGGTCTCGACGACGTCGGGGGCTGCGCGCGCCGTGTCGTCCTGGTCTGCCGTGGCCCCTCCGCCCGCCGCGGGGCCACAGCCCCATCCGAGGAGGAGCCCGAGGATCAGCGTCGTTCCCACCGTGTGGACAGCCTTCAAGAAATCGCCTCCGTCTCCCGCAGCGCACCTGCGGCCCAGTTGCCGTCGCGTCCCGACGAAATCGAGGGCGACGGTTGCATTTTTCGCCCGGCCTCCCAAAAATCCGCCGACCCTGATAAGTTACGCGGCTCTGCGTTCTCGCCCAGGGGCCTGCAGGAGATGGAACCAGCGGGGCGCAGAGTCGTACGAAGCGAGGCGCCGACACGGCGTCGAGGAGTCTTGATGGTCGAACAGGCGTTGCTGGACATTCTCGTGTGTCCAGATTCCAAGCAGCCCGTCCGCCTTGCGGATGAGGCCACCTTGGCGCGCTTGAACACGGCCATCCAGGCTGGTGGTGTACGGAACCGGGGTGGGGAGCTCGTCTCGGAGCCGGTCCAGGAAGGACTGGTTCGCGAGGACGGGCTCTTCCTGTATCCCGTGCGGGACGATATCCCCATCATGCTCATCGACGAGGCCATCCCTCTCGAAGGGAGCGCCTCCGCGTCGTAGGCCCCCCGGGGCTTGCGGCAGGGGAGAGGCGCACCGAGGGTGGGGCTCGTTGTGCGATCACTAGACAAGAACAATTCGCGGAAAGCTTCCGGTTCTCCGCGGCTGGCGAGAAGCATCCAGGTGAGGAACATGGTCCTACATTGGAGCAGGCGTGTCGCTGTCGGGCTGCTGCTGGCGGGCGTGGCCGCATGCAATCAGGCTCCGCCGCCCCCGAGCATGTCCAGGGGCAAGGCCCTCTTCGACAACTGCGTTCCCTGTCACGGCGCCGAGGGGCACGGCAGCGAAGAGCTGAAGGCCCCCAACATCGCCGGGCTTCCCCAGTGGTACGTCCAGGCCCAGCTCGAGAAGTTCCAGGCCGCCCACCGCGGCGGGAACCCCTGGGACACCACCGGCATCCGCATGAAGTCCATGTCGTGGACCCTGGATCTGCCGGGCGACGTGGAGTCGGTGGCCGAGTACGTGGCCTCCATGCCGAAGGTGGCCTCCCAGCCCACGCTGGAGGGCGGCAACGCCCAGGCGGGCCAGGCCACCTACCAGGTGTGCTCGGCGTGCCACGGTCCCGACGGCAAGGGCAACCAGGCGGTGAAGGCGCCGCCCCTGGTGGGTCAGGCCGATTGGTACCTCCTGGCGCAGCTCCACAAGTTCAAGGCGGGGTGGCGCGGGGCGGATCCGGAGGACGTGTCGGGCGGGACCATGCGGCCCAACACCCTCGCTCTCGACGACGCGGCCATGGCGAACGTCGTGGCCTACATCTCGACCCTTCAGTAGGCCCCGGAACGATCCATGAGCCACGACGACGCGGTGTCGGCGCACCCGGAAGAGGCGCAGCCCGAAGAGGTGCAGGAGTCTCCCTTCGGTCCGCTTCCCGACGACGCCAACCCGGCCATCATCGACGCTGAGCACACGTTCATCATCACCGTCATCGGCGCGGCGCTGTTCATCGGCGCGGTCTTCGTCTTCATCCTCTGACCCCAGCGGACAGCACCATCCATGGACATGGTCGCGAGACTGATCCAGCAGGCCTCCTCCTTCGCCGGCTCCATCGACGGGCTCATCATGCTCGTCCTGGTGCTGGTGGGGTTCTGGTTCCTCCTGGCCGAGGGGATCTTCTTCTGGCTCATCTGGAAGTTCCGGGCAAAGCCGGGGGTGGAGAGCCAGTACATCACGGGGAAGGAGAAGCACCTCAAGCGCTGGATCACCATTCCCCACGCGCTCGTGCTGGTCTGTGACGTCTTCATCATCATCGGCGCGGTGAAGGTGTGGTACAACGTGAAGCAGCACCTCCCCGAAGCCGACTACACGGTGCGCGTCATCGGGCAGCAGTGGGCCTGGGTGTTCCAGCAGCCCGGGGCCGACGGCGAGCTCGACACCGACGACGACATCTACACCACCGACGATCTCTACGTCCAGGCGGACAAGACCTACCACTTCGAGCTGACGTCGCGGGACGTGCTGCACGACTTCTCGGTGCCCGTCTTCCGCTTGAAGCAGGATGCTGTGCCCGGGCGGACCATCACCGGATGGTTCCGCGCCACCAAGCCCGGTGTCTTCGACATCCAATGCGCGGAGATCTGCGGGATCGGCCATGGCGTCATGGCCGGACGGATCAACGTGCAGACTGCGACCCAGCACGCCGCGTGGATCGCCGACCACAGCCCCGCCAGCGCCCAGTAGGGAGAGGAAAGCAACGATGGCCCAGGCTGCCACCGTCGATCAGGCACACGAGCACGACGCTCACGAGCACCACGGACCCACGGGGATCCTGAAGTACATCTGGTCCACGGACCACAAGGTCATCGCCATGCAGTACCTCTTTACGGGGATGTTCATGGCGGTGGTCGGCGGGTACATGGCCTACGTCTTCCGGATGCAGCTCGCCTTCCCGGGACATTCGGTCCCCGGGTACGGGCTCGTGTCCCCGGGGGAGTACAACTCCCTCATCACCGGTCACGGCTCCATCATGATCTTCTGGGTGGCGATGCCCACGCTCATCGCCGCCTTCGGGAACTTCCTGATCCCGCTCATGATCGGGGCGGACGACATGGTGTTCCCACGGATCAACCGGCTCTCGTACCAGATCTTCTTCCTGAGCGTCGTGGTGATCCTGGCGTCGTTCTTCGTGCCGGGCGGTGGCTTCGGCGGCGCCTGGACGTCGTACCCGCCGCTCTCGGCCAACGCCGACTACAACCTGACGCCCCTGGGCGCCAGCATGTGGCTCGTGGCGGTGGCGCTGGAGTTCGTCGCCTTCCTCCTGGGCGGCATCAACTTCATCACGACCCTGATGAACTCCCGGGCGCGGGGGATGAAGGCGTATGACATCCCGGTGGTGGTGTGGATGATCGTCATCGCCAGCATCGTGTTCATGCTTTCGGTGGGCCCCCTCATCGCCGGCGCCATCATGCTGTTCTTCGACCAGGCGCTGGGGACGGGCTTCTACGATCCCGCCCGGGGAGGTGACCCCATCCTGTGGCAGCACCTCTTCTGGTTCTTCGGGCACCCGGAAGTGTACGTGGTGCTCTTCCCGGCCATCGGGATCGTCATCGAGATCGTGGCGACCTTCGCCCGCAAGAAGCTCTTCGGCTACAAGATCATGATCTTCACGGCGGTTGCCACCGCCGTGCTGAGCTTCTTCGTGTGGGCCCACCACCAGTTCATCGCCGGCATCGACCCGCGCATGGCCAACGTTTTCACGGTGACCACGCTGCTGATCTCGGTGCCCATCGCCGAGCTGCTGTTCGTCATGATCGCCACGCTGTACGGCGGGGCCATCCAGCTCACGACGCCCATGCTGTGGGCGCTGGCCTTCATCGCCGAGTTCCTCATCGGCGGCGTGACGGGGATCTTCCTGGGTGCCAGCGGGGCCGACGTGTACTTCCACGACACGTACTTCGTGCTGGCGCACTTCCACTACACGTTCTTCCCCATCGCCATCATCGGGACCTTCGCGGCGTTCACCTACTGGTTCCCGAAGATGTTCGGGAAGATGATGAACGAGACCCTGGGCAAGATCCACTTCTGGGGCACGGTCATCCCGTTCAACTTCATCTTCATCCCGCTCTTCGTCCTGGGACTCGCCGGGCAGCACCGGCGTATCTACAACTTCCAGAACTTCCCCGAGCTCCAGCACCTCCAGCCCCTGCGCATCCTGGCGACGGTGTCGCTCATCGTCATGCTGGCGTTCCAGCTCTTCTTCTTCTGGAACCTGATCTGGAGCCTGCGCAAGGGACCCAAGGCGCCCAAGAACCCCTGGAAGGCCAACACGCTGGAGTGGACGACGGAGTCGCCGCCGCCCCACGGCAACTGGCCGGCCGACGCCATGCCGGAGGTGTACCGCGGTCCGTACGAGTACAGCCATCCGGACCGTGACGAGGACTATTGGCCCCAGAACCTACCTGCTTGAGGTCGATCGAAGTGCAGAAGCCCATCGCAACCACGCGCAGCGCCACCGGGATCCCCACCGGCCGTCTGGCCATCTGGTGGGTCCTGGCCTCGGAGGTCGTCATCTTCGGCGGCCTCCTGGCCTCCTACGTCATGCACCGCATCGGCCACCCCGAGTGGGCCAACGCCGCGGCGGTGACGAACACGTGGATCGGCGCTACCAACACGTTCGTGCTACTGACCTCCAGCTTCACCGCCGTTCTGGCGCACCAGGCCGCCGAGCAGGGTGACGGCAAGAAGGCCGCCAGGTTCTTGATGATGACCATCGGGGGCGCTTGCCTCTTCATCATCATCAAGTCCTTCGAGTGGGGCCATGAGATCGTGGAGGGCTACACGATCCAGTCCAATGGCTTCTGGTCGTTCTACTACACGGCCGCCGGACTGCACGCGGCCCACGTCATCGCCGGCGCCATCGTGATGGGCTTCGTGGCCAGGGATGCCGCCCGGGGCAAGGAGCTCCAGCGGGTCGAATACGTGGGCATCTACTGGCACTTCGTGGACGTTGTGTGGATCTTTCTGTTTCCCCTGCTCTACATCGCGAAGTAGGCGGCCCAAATGTCCGAGCACAAGCACATCGACTACAAGAAGATCTACATCGCGCTGGTGATCCTTCTCGCCATCAGCGTTGCAGGTCCGCATCTCGGCATCTTCTGGGTCACCCTCATCACGGCTTTTGGTGTGGCTGTG